>JACDDJ010000224.1 GCA_013817065.1 Acidobacteriota bacterium | reverse complement strand
GCCCTTCACAGCTTCATTCATGGTCAATTCTCGCTCCTGCTGGCCCGCCTGTTCCTCTTACCACGTACGGTGACGTGTTCGGCTCCGCCGGCGGGTCCTGGACGGGCGCGGGTTGGGGTTCGTCCGGAGGGATCACCGGAGTCTCCTCAGGTGCCTCACGTGGCCGGGGGTCCGGTGGTTTGGGTCTTTCTTCCATTTGCATCATTCCGGCACGCTCTCCCTCCGACTGCTGGTCTACCGCCGGGCTTTCATCCAAACGGCGTGCCATGGTCGGGGTGTGCAAACACGGCCGAGTTAGCCCGTAAGTCCATGTAATTTGGCTGGATAGCGCGGCCGACGTAGGCAGAAAGGCGCGTCATGGAGGAAATCGCTACACCGATGGCAGCCCACCTTTTGGTAAACTGCACGACATGAGCGCTTTTGGCGATCCTCCTCAGTCCACGCCACCGGCCAGCCCTCCGGGCGGCCGCAAAGTCTTCTGCCACAAGTTCCAGAAGGAGATGCCCGGCCTCGACAAACAGCCCTGGCCCGGTGAACTGGGACAGCGGATTTACGAGAACATCTCCGCCGACGCCTGGAAGCTCTGGGAAGAGCGCATGAAGATGATTCTCAACGAGTATCGTCTGATGCCGTGGCAGAAGGAAGCTCAGGAACTGGTCAAGAAGCACATGGAAGACTTCTTCTTCGGCGAGGGCGCCGCACTCCCCCCCGGCTACGTGCCGCAGCAGTCCAAATAGCAGCAGCGTCGCATCCGGATCACGGAGTCACCGCGATCATCGGATCACCGGGAGTTCGGGCAGGATGTCGAATTCCAACTCGTTGTGGGCGGCGCGCAGTGTCGCCACCACCGTGGCGCTGTCAGCAGCCCTCGCAAAAATGAACCCGAGATAGCTGTCGCCTTCGGGCAGCGGCTCGATCAGCTGATCCTGCTTGGCGGTGATCAGCACCTCCTCGACGTGCGGCAAGGCTTCCGCCGCCGCTTGCCCGGCCCCGCTCTTGTAGATGCCGCGCTTCGGAATAGGAATCATCATCACGCCGGACGCCTGCGCCCCTCGCACATACCTCAAGACATCCTCACCACAGGCGTGACGCAGGAGCACCTCCTCGAGCGAGGCCAACTCCCCGTCTCGTTCGAACCGCAGGACCTTCGAGCAGATCCCGCCGATCGGCCGGGCCGCAACTTCGAGCATCGCCACGCCGTTGGGGCCGACGCGGCATTCGGCGTGGACCGGGCCATGGACCAGGCCAATCGCGGCCGTCGCGCGCTGCACTTCCGCGGCGATCTGGGCCTCGAGCGCCGGGGAGATCGGCGGCGGCGTGACGTAGATCGTTTCCTCGAAGAAGGGGCCAATGAGCGGATCGGGCTTGTCGAAGACGGCCAGCACCCGGAGCGTGCCGTCGGTCAGCAGCCCCTCGACGGCGTACTCCGGCCCATCGAGATAGCCCTCCACGATCAGCGCATCCAGTAGACCGGTACGCTGGACCCGCACATCGGGGCGCGCGAGCAGCGCCCGGATCCTCTTCACTGCCGCGACGAGCTGTTCCGACGAATCCGCACGGATCACCCCGCGGCTTCCTGACAACGCGAGCGGCTTCACGACGCAGGGGTACGGAATCGCCGCACCGATCACGCGCGGATCAGCACCGGTGGGCAGGTCGACAAACCAGGGCACCTCGAGCCGCGCCGACGTGAAGGCACGCCGCATCGCCCGCTTGCTCCGCGAGATCTCCGCCGCCGCCACCGGGTTCCACGGCAGCCCCAACGCTTCGGCAGCCCGCGCCGCCAGCGTCGTCGGACGATCGCCGACCGCAATCACGCCATCAATCGGCTTTTCACGCGCGACCGCCAGGATTGCGTCCAACGACCCCTCGTCGTCATAGAACCGCACCGGCACAGCCCCATCACGCCACGGATCATCCAGCTGCTTACATCGGTCGGTCGCGAGCAACAGCTCGACGCCAAGTCGCTCCGCCGCGTCGCCGAAGCTCCTTAACTGGTATCCGGTGGTGGTAGAAAGAAGAAGGACTCTCATACGCTGACAAAACACCCGTCAACTTCCAAATGCCAACTCCCAATTACCAAACTCCCAACCCGATTCCGAATTGGTAGTTGGAAGTTGGCGGTTTGGAAGTTGTCTGGATTCACCTAAATCAGAGCCACCTGCTCTGCGTTTGGTTCCGCTCAACAGTACCAAGGCTCCGTCAGGTAAGGAATGGCGGCGCGGGCGGTGAGGACGGGCTGCTGCCAGTGCAGAGGTTTCTCCGCGTCGGCGTGTGCCGCGGCCCACACGCGGGCGAATACATCGGCGCGCGGTGCGGTCGTTCGGACCCCGACTATGGCCGAGACCGTGGCGTGGAGGCGATCGACTTGCGGATCCGGGTGAACCCATGGATACGTCAGCGAGACAGGATCGAACCGCTTCACCAGCCGCCGGATCTCGTCGAGTTCGAGGAGGCGCGACTTGTCGGTCACGAGCAGGCGGATTGCGTACTGAATGGGCGCGACGTGCTCGACCAGATTCAGCCTGTCGATCTCCCCGAGGAAGTCCCGGTAACTCTCGATCGTCGTCCACGGCGTGAAGGCCACGAAGGTCGGTGAGAGCGGAACGCCGACCCGGGCACAAAGCGTCACCGCGCGTTGGAAATCGGCGCGGGAGTGCCCCTTCTCGAGGAGGCCGAGGACGCGATCGTCCACCGCTTCAACCGCGCTGGTGATGAACGCACAGCCGGTCGCGCGCAGCAGCGGCAGCGCATCGGCATGCTGCAGAAGGTGCTCGACCTTGATCGTCACGTCGTACGTGACGCCGGGAAGCTCGCGGGCGAATCCCTCGACGACAGCGCGGGCGTGCCGAATGCCGTTGAAGAAGTCTGGATCCCCGAAGGTGATGTGCCGGGCACCGGCCGCCACTTGCGCACGCGCATCGGCGAGGACGATCTCGGGCGCGACGATCCTGAAGCGGCCGTCGTAGACGGGGACGATCGGGCAATGGCGGCAGCGGTGCTTGCAGCCGCGGCTCGCCTCGGTGTAGCCGGCGACCCGCTTCTCGCCGTCCACCTGCAGACCGGCGTATCGCGACAATGTCGGCAGCCCGGCCCGATCCGGCACCTTGAACTTCAGGCGCGCCACGCTCGGAGTGGGCAGGGCGGATGCGGTCGCCAAAGCGGGGGCCGCCGTGCCCCTGCTCGCAATCTCCACCAGCGCCGCCTCGAACTCGCCGCCGAGAATTTCCTCGACACCTCGGTCGCGCAGCAGCGGCGCGTTGAGTGGCGCGTAGAGCCCGTACGCGACCAGGCGTGCGGTCGAATTCAACCCGCGCACGCGGTCGATCACCGGGAGCGCCAGCCGGGTGGCCGTATGCATCGGCAGGAAGAACGCAATCATTCCAGCCGCCCGGACCGCCTCCTGCGGCAAGCGGTCTTTGGACAGGTCCGCGCAGGCGACCTCGATGCCGGCTTCCCGCAGCCACGCCGCGGGCGAGGCCAGCCCGAACGGCTGACGACCCATGTCGTAGGTGGAAAGGAGCAGGACCTGCACCAAACAATTGTATTCTTTAGCCCAATGACCGACCCCACCTCTCCGACAGCTGCTGACGATCCCCGCGGCAAGACCCGGCTGGCGCCACAAGCGTCCGACCGCGCCTTCTTCGGCCACCCGCGCGGCCTGGCGACTCTCTTCTTCACGGAGATGTGGGAGCGCTTCAGTTATTACGGCATGCGGGCGCTGCTCATCCTGTTTATGACAGCGCCGCTCGCATCCGGGGGCCTTGGGTTCGACACTGCGTCGGCAGGCGCGGTGTACGGGCTCTACACCTCGATGGTGTACATGATGACCCTCCCGGGCGGATGGATCGCCGACCGGCTGATCGGCCAGCGCCGCGCCGTCCTCTACGGCGGCATCATCATCGCCGCCGGCCATTTCAGCATGGCGGTGCCGTCGCTGACGACCTTCTACCTGGGACTGTTCCTGATCGTGATCGGCACGGGTCTGCTCAAGGGCAACGTCAGCGTCATCGTCGGGCAACTCTATTCAGCCAACGATCACCGACGCGACGCCGGATTCTCGATTTTCTACATGGGCATCAACCTCGGTGCCTTCATCGCTCCCCTGGTATGCGGGTACCTCGGTCAGAACGTGAACTGGCACATGGGATTCGGCGCCGCCGGGGCCGGGATGGCGCTCGGTGTCGTTCAGTACCTTCTCGGCTCGAAGTACCTCGGCGAGGCGGGAATGCGACCGGCGCCGGCGGCGTCCCAGGCCGCGTTCGACCAGTTGAAGACGAGGGTGATCATCGGTGCCGCAGTCCTGCTCCTGGCGGTCGGCGCGTTCGGCTATGCCACGTATAGCGGGATGCTGCCGATCACGATCAACCAGGTGGCCGACGGGGCCGGCTACTTCCTGCTGATCGCGACTGTGCTCTTTTTCGGCTGGCTGTTCACGAGCAGCGGCTGGACGACGCAGGAGCGCAAACAGCTTTACGCCATCGGCGTCTTCTTCCTCGCCGCCGCGCTCTTCTGGTCCGTGTTCGAGCAGGCCGGGTCGACGCTGAATCTCTTTGCCGATCGCGACACCCGCACCGAGTTGTTTGGCTGGCCCTTCCCGAGCAGCTGGTTCCAGTCGCTCAACTCGCTGTACATCATCGCGCTCGCTCCGGTCTTCGCGTGGCTGTGGGTGCGGCTTGGATCACGTGAACCGTCCACCGCTGCCAAGTTCGCCGTCGGCCTGATCTTCGTCGGCGCCGGCTTCGCGATTCTCATCGTCGCCGCCCGCCTTGCCCAGCAAGGCATCCAGGTGAGCCCTCTGTGGCTGGCGGCCACCTATCTACTGCACACCATTGGCGAGTTGAGCCTCAGTCCCGTAGGGCTCAGCGCGATGACCAAGCTGGCGCCGGCGCGGATCGCCGGCTTGATGATGGGTGTGTGGTTCCTCGCCGCGTCTGTCGGCAATTTCATCGCCGGCCGGCTGTCGGGTTTCTACGAAGCGATGCCGCTGCCGGACCTGTTCGGCGTCGTCGCACTCTTCGCGATCATTGCCGGCGCTATCCTGTTCGCGCTCGTGCCGTGGATGAAGCGGTTGATGGGAGAAGTCAATTAGCCCCGGTTTTTGACCATGGTGCTCGAAAAGTACAAGCAGAAGCGCAACTTTACGTCCACGCCGGAGCCCTCCGGCGACGTGAAGCTCGCGGCCGAGCGGGCGAAGCACGAGCCTCGCAAGGGGCTCTTCTTCTGTGTTCAGAAACACCTCGCCAGTCATCTCCACTATGACTTCCGGCTCGAATACAAAGGCGTGCTGCTGTCGTGGGCGGTGCCCAAGGGCCCGTCACTCGATCCCAAGACGAAGCGTCTCGCGATGCACGTCGAGGATCATCCGATCGAGTACGGCACCTTCGAAGGCGTCATCCCCTCGGGCTATGGCGCCGGGATCGTGATGCTGTGGGATCAGGGTACGTGGACACCCGAAAGCGAGGACGTCGACGCCGCCCTGAAGAAGGGGGACCTGAAGTTCACGCTCGACGGCTACAAGTTAAAAGGCTCGTGGGTCATCGTGCGGACCGGCGGCCGCTGGGGCAGCGACGACGGCCGCAGCTGGCTGCTGATTAAACACCGCGACAACTGGGCGGGCGAACTGGACATCACGGAGTTCGCGCCGAACAGCGTCAAGAGCGAAGGAGACTTCGAAGACATCCTCGCCGCCGATAACCCCGACGTCTGGGAATCCCATCGTCCGGCCGAAGGCGGCGAAGCCGGCGCGATGCTGAAGAAGATCATCGAGCGCGCCGCGGCACTCAAGGCCGGTAAGCCGCTGGCTGCGGCGGCGCCGGCGCCGAAGAAGCGGGCCGCCACTACGAAGACGGCAAAGAGTACGAAGACAGCAAAGGCAGCCAAAGCGGCGAAGAAAGCGGCCACGCCAAGGAAGAAAGCTTCGACGAAGGCAAAGTCATGAACAAGTCCGACTTCATTCTGTTCAGCGGCGCGGCGCCCGGCGCCGAAGCGGAGTTCGGCGCCTGCGCAGAGCGCCACGGGATCGAGGAGGTGAACTTCACCTTCGAAGGGCACACCGAGGCCCGGCGCCGCGGCATCCGCGTCCTGAATCACGAGGAACTGCAGGCGGGCGACGTCAGCCTCGAATACGTGTCCAGGCTGATGAACCGCCGCTACACCGAGAGCCCGACGCTGCGGAAGATCCTGCAGACGCTCTGGTATCAAGTAAACAACGGGCAGGAGATCTACGTCCTCGGTGCAATCCTGGAGGACGGGCATGTACGGGGCGGCACTGGCTGGGGCGCGGAGTTCGCGAAACTCTGCAACAAGCCGCTGTTCGTGTTCGACCAGGAGAAGGATAGCTGGTTCGAGTGGACCGGCCACGACTGGAAGGACCGCAACGGCGACACCCCGCGGATCACGCATCCGCATTTCACCGGCACCGGCACCCGCGCGGTCACGGAGAACGGCAAGCGCGCCATCGAGGACCTCTTTACGAAGTCCTTCGAGCAACCTTGACGTCGCGCGTTTGGACCCTCGGGATTGGGATTTGGAAATTGGAGCCTGGGAGTTGGAGGAGAGAGAGTTAAACCGAAAAGGCTTACTTTCTCTCGTCTAGCTCAACCCACCGCGCCGTCGCGCGCTCAATTTCCGGGCTGAGCACCTCGAGCCTCGTGAGCACGCGCTTGATGTGCTCGGCTGGTTCCTTGTAGAACGCCGCCGACTCGGATTCCTTCCGAAGCCTCGCCTGCTCCCCCTCCAGCGCCTCGATCTGCACTGGCAGCGTCTCGAGCTCACGCTTCTCCTTGAACGACAGCTTCCCGCCCCCCTTCGGCTTAGCCCCTGCCGCCGGCTGTGAGTTGGAAGTTGGGAATTCAGAGTTGGAAGTTGCTTTTTGGGCGTTGGAAGTTGGACGTTGGGAGTTGGGCGTAGCACTCTGGGAGTCGGGCGCAGCCCTTTGGGAGTTGGGCGTTGGATTGGAAGTTGGTTGTTGGCGATTGGAAGTTGAAGGCCTCTGACGAAGATAGTCTTCCCAGCCACCGACGTATTCGGCCACCCTCCCCGCACCCTCGAAGGCGAGCGTGCTCGTCACGATCCGGTCCAGGAAGACGCGGTCGTGGCTGACGAGCAGGACGGTGCCGTCGAAGCTGCCGATCAGTTCCTCGAGCAGTTCGAGCGTTTCGATGTCGAGATCGTTGGTCGGTTCG
>JACDDJ010000223.1 GCA_013817065.1 Acidobacteriota bacterium | reverse complement strand
AGCCCACGCAGGGGGTGCTGATTTGAATTCGGCCAATTGGGACAGCATCACTCGCGTTTCTCTCAGGATTCCATCGCGCTCAGCGGTCAGGGCCGGCTAATTTGGACAGCAGTGATTTACCATCTACCATTCGCGAAGCGGCCGCGAAGCGTGAAGCTCAGCGAAGCCGCACGCGAAGCGTAAGCGGCTGAGTAAGCTTCACGGAGAGCGGGGTCCCGGCCGCTAAGGCGATCTCCCTCCCGCGCGTCGCGAGGACGACCCCGGTGCCGCCGGCGCCGCCGATCGCGGCGCCTTTCGCAGCCCCGTCGCCGCCGCCGAGGATCCCGCCGATGATCGCGCCGCCGACTGCACCGCCACCGATCTTGGCGGCGTCCTGCTTCTTGGTGCCCTCGGCCGTGCGCGTCTCTGTCCCGGTTCGGATGTTCGTCATCCCGCCTTCACCCGGCAGATCGAGGCGGGTAAAGCGGAACGCAACCGTGGCGCGGCCCTTCACCTTTGCCGAGCGCTGTGCGTCGGTGACGTGGCCGACCACGGCCGTTCCTTCGGGCAGTGCCTCGACGCCGTTGATGCTGACCGCGCTGCGAAGGGTGGCGCGGACCTGGTCCTCGACGTTGCTCGTCGCCGATCCGACCGATGTGCGCAGTGTGAGCGGCAACACGGTCCCTTCCGGCAGCGTCACTTCACGGAACGCGGGTTCGGGATCAGCGGCGCGTTCCGCAGCGGCGGGCGCCGACTTGTCCGCTCTGGCAGGCGCAGCAGGCGCGGGGTCGCCAGGGGTCGGAACGGCGGCCTCCTTGTTGCCGGCAGTCGCCTCGGGAGCCTCGGCCATGGCTGCCTTCGCGGTCGCGGCATCACCGGTCGCGGCAGGCGTCGTCATCTTGCGGACGTCAGCGATCTGCGCGCGAGGCACGGCGGTCTTCACGCCGGCGCGGTTCTCGACGATGACCTGGTTGGCCTGCACCTCGACCAGCCTGCCTTCGACGGTGACGCCGTCCTTCTTCTGAACCGTCACCTCACTGCCGCCGGCCGGCATCTCGAACGCGTCGTCGCGCGAGCAGGCGGCAGCTGAGATTGCGATCGCCAGAACGAAGCCTAGTTTCTTCATGAGTTTGAATCTCCTGCCAGCTCGAGAGTGCAACCAGGGTGCCGTTGGCAGGTGTCCTGCTGCCTCATCTGGTTTTCGAAGTTTTTCGCCGCTATTGCGTACTATTACAAGCTCAGCTAGGTAATATGTGCTTGCTTGGCCGCGATGGATGGTAAGAATGACATTCATGAACACGCAGGAACTGGAGCACGATCTCTCAGACGGCCCACCCGTCGGCGGCGAACGCGTCCTCATTGTCGAGGACGATCCGTCCACTCGGTCGGGGCTGGCTGAGCTGGTCCACGCGTGGGGCTTTTACACCGACGAAGCGGCGGACGGTGAGGAGGCGATGCGGAAGATCACCACCTTCCGTCCGGCGATCATCGTCAGCGACCTGGTGATGCCGCGGATGGGCGGCCGCGAGCTGCTGCGCGCGCTGCACGATCAGCTCTCGGACATCACCTTCATCCTCTTGACCGCGCAGGGCACCGTCGAGAGTGCTGTCGAAGCCATCAAGGATGGCGCTTACGACTTCCTGAGCAAGCCGGTGGATCCGCAGCGCCTGAAGATCCTGCTCGAGAAAGCGATGGAGCGCCAGGCGACCCTGCGCGAAGTGCGGACGCTTCGCCGGCAGCTGCGCGACCATGGCACCTTCGGTCGGATCATCGGTAACAGTGCCGGGATCCGCGGCGTCTACCGGGTGATCGAACAGTCGGCGCCGACCAACGCCTCGGTACTCATCTCCGGTGAATCGGGCACCGGTAAGGAACTCGTCGCGCAGACGATTCACGAGCTGAGTCCGCGTCAGCCGTTTCCGTTCGTCGCCATCAACTGCGCCGCCATCCCCGAGACGCTCCTCGAGAGCGAGATCTTCGGTCATGAGAAGGGCGCGTTCACCGGGGCGCACGATCGACGCATCGGCGTGTTCGAGCTGGCGCATCGCGGCACGCTCTTTCTTGACGAGATCGCCGAGATGCAGCCGGCCACCCAGGTGAAGCTGCTGCGCGTGCTGCAGGAGCGGACGTTCCGCCGGCTCGGTGGACGGCAGGAACAGACCGTGGACGTTCGCGTGATCGCGGCCACCAATGTCGATCCACTGGAGGCCTCGCGGTCCGGCAAGCTCCGCGAGGACCTCTTCTATCGTTTGAACGTCTTCAACATCGACCTGCCGCCGCTGCGTCAGCGCAAGGACGATATCCCGCTGCTGGTCCAGACCTTCCTCAATGAGTTCAATCGCGTCAACAACAAGGCCGTCCGCGGTGTGGACCAGGACGCGATGTATCTGCTCGAGCATTACCCGTGGCCCGGGAACATTCGCGAGCTGCGCAACGTGATCGAGCGCGCGACGATTCTCGCCGACGGCGAGTTCATCGAGGCGAAGCATCTGCCGCCGACACTCGTGTCGAAGGGTGAAGAGACCTTGCCGACGCTGACGATCGTTCCCGGCACCACCGTTGACGAGGCCGAACGGCGGCTGATTACGCTCACCCTCGAACACTGCCGGAACAACAAGACCCGTGCGGCCGAAGTGCTCGGTATCAGCTTGAAGACGCTCCACAACAAGTTGAACCGGATGAAAGCCGAAGGGGTAAGTAACTGAGCGCCTCGCTGCGAGCCTAAGGCGTGTCGATCAAGGCGAAGCAGGTCGCAGCCGTCACGACGCTGGTCGTGGCGATCGTGGCCATCCTCAGCGTCTACCACCTCGCCTCACTGGCGCAGATGCGGCTGAAAGAGACGGCGGAGCGCGGCAAGATGCTCTCGGCCGCCGTCTTCCAGCGGGCGCGGGAGATCGTGCCTCCACCGGGGGTCGACATGGCGACGGCCCTCCAGGAGGATGCCGGTCTGCGCTCGATCCTCTCCTCCGGCGTCGGTTTCGGTCCCAACGTGACCAGTGCCGCGATCGTCGATCCGGACGGGGTCGTGATCGCGCACGGCTTTCGGCAGATGGACGGGCAGCGCCTCGAGGAGGCCGAAGACATCGAAGGGCTGCTCGAGGATGGGCCGGTCGCGCAGCTGCTCGCGATCTATTCCGACGAGCGGACCTTCGAAACGCGCCAGGCGCTGCTCTCGGGTGACGCCGAATTCGGATCCATTCGCATCGGCATCTCCCCGATCCTGATCCGTGACGAGATGAAGAGCTACGTCGGCACCGCCGCTGGCAGCGTTGTCGCGGCCCTGATCATCGCGACGTTCTTCGCGGTCCTCTTTTCGCAATGGATGCTGCGGCCGATCCACGTGATCCAGAGCGGACTGACGCGGCTCGGGCGCGGCGAGCTAGACGTCTCGCTCGATCTACCGGGCGAGGAGTTCCGCGATCTCGGCAGCTCGTTCGAAGCGGTAAGTGCGCAGTTGTCAGCCGTCCGCGCCAAGCCGCTGCCGTCGGCCGGTACGGACCTCGAGTCCGTCATGGAGAATCTCGAAGACGCGGTGGCGCTCTTCTCACCGTCCGGCGAGGCGATCTTCACCAACGCCGCGATGAAGGTGCTGCTTGCCGAACATCGCGATCATCCGGCGATGAAGACCCTGATCGATCAGACGCTCGCCGGCCGGAAAGACTGCGGGCCGCTGCCGCTCACGGTCGATGGGCCCGCCGACGCCGACGCACCCGAACGCCTCTTGATGACCCATGCGATCGAGGACAGCACCGGCCGCTTCGTCGGCGCAATGCTCGTGTCTCGCAACATCGGCTATTTGAGCCAGGTGCATTCGACGCTCAACTACTCGCGCAAGCTCGCGGCGCTGAACCGGCTGATGGCCGGCGTCGCGCACGAGGTGAAGAACCCGCTCAACGCGATGACGATTCACCTCGAGCTCCTCAAACGAAAGCTCGGGCCCGGCGCCAACGTTGACAAGCACATCAACGTAATCGGCAACGAGATCCAGCGGCTCGACGAAGTGCTCATGGGCTTTCTCAAGTTCGCTCGTCCGGACGAGTTGAAGCTGCAGCCGGTCCAGCTCAGCGCACTGGTGTCGGATGTCGTCACCACCATCAGGCCCGAAGCCGTTCGATCCAGCATCAACGTGAAAGTTGAGTGTCCGGCGACACTTCCGGAGATCAACGCGGATCCAGGGATGCTGCGGCAGGCGATCCTCAACCTGGCGCTCAATGCCTGCCAGGCAATGCCAGATGGGGGAACACTTCGTATCGCCTGCAGGTCCACACAGCGGAAGGTAGAAATCGACGTCGAGGACACCGGCGTCGGGATCCCGCCCGAGGACCTCAGCCGTATATTTGATCTCTACTTCACGACGAAGGAAAAGGGCACCGGCATCGGATTATCGATGGTGTACCGCATCATCCAGTTGCATGATGGGGACGTGGAAGTGCAGTCCACCCCGGGCAGCGGCACGCGTTTCAGGCTGCTGTTCCCGCACGTGTAAGTCAGGCAAAATAGTGTTCAGATGACCACCTCGATGCGAGCGTCCGTAGTCGCCGTCCTGCTCGGACTCGCGGCTGCTGCGTGCACGACGACCCGGGCCGCTGCGCCCGTGGAGCGTCCGACGCTCGAAGTGCCACCGCCGCCGCCAAGAGTCGTCGTCCCGCTCCAGCCCTCGCAGCCGAATCAACTCGAACCGGTTGAGAACCTCGCGCCGGGGCCGCCGTCGTTCGCCAAGCCGCGGCCTCAGCGCGACACCTCGAACCCGAAGGTCGAACCCAAACCGGAGGATCCAAAGCCGGTTGATCCGCCTCCTGTCACGCCGCCCGCGCAGGAACCTGCCGCCACGCCGCAACTGCGGCTGCCCGAGAACTCGGGGAGCCCGCAGGTGAGCCAGATCCTCGAGGTGATCGGGCGAGCCAGGGCGATTCTGAGCAAGGTCGACTTCGAGCCGCTGCCGGCGGCCGCGAAGAAGGCCTACAAGGAATCGGAGATGTTTGGCGCCCAGGCCCAGGACGCCCTCAAGAGCAATAACCTGGCGCTCGCAAGAGAGTTCGCCGACAAGGCCGAACGGCTCGCCAAGGGCCTCCAGGGACGGTAAACGCCCGGCAACGGATCGATCTCATCCGTGTAAATAGGTCATCCGGAAAAACCTCGCGCCAATCCGCGCAAATTGTCAATATCTAGCGCACTGACCTAAAATCAGACACAATATGTGGTGGAATCCCGCTTGACATCCATGTAACGCGGGCGCATATTTGCTCTCCGCAACGGATCTTCGGGCAGCTTTCCCGGCCTCCCGGCGTTGCGCAAATTATTCAAATTGAAATTGTTTATGGGTTCCCAGCCTGGGGCGGGCTGAGGACTCACGTTCGGAGGGTGACGATGCAGAAGGGCGCTGCTGCCAACGTTGGTTCGGCCAACAGGTCGGGCGAGACGGAAATGACCAGCGTAGGCCAGACCTCGAGGTCGGGCGAGGCCCAGGCGCCGGTCGGGGCGTCAGGGATCGAATACAGCCGGTTCTTCACGAAGGAAGGGCTCGACCCGTTCGACGAGATCGAATGGGACACCCGGTCTGCCGTGATCGGTAACGAAAAGGGCTCGGTTGTCTTCGAACAGCGCGACGTCGAGATCCCGCGCTTCTGGTCGCAGCAGGCCACGAACATCGTTGTCTCGAAGTATTTCCGCGGCACGATCGGCGCCCCCGAGCGCGAGCGGTCCGTCAAGCAGCTGATTGGACGCGTCGTCGACACCATCACGGGCTGGGCGATCACGCAGAAGTACTTCCAGAGCGAGGATGACCAGCAGGCGTTCAGCGACGACCTGAAGCATCTGCTCGTCTATCAGAAGGCGGCGTTCAACAGCCCGGTCTGGTTCAACGTCGGCTTCGAGAAGCATCCGCAGTGCTCGGCGTGCTTCATCAATGCCGTGCAGGACACGATGGACTCGATCCTCGGTCTGGCCAAGACCGAAGGGATGCTGTTCAAGTTTGGATCCGGCACCGGCTCGAACCTTTCGGCGATCCGCTCCTCGCAGGAACTGCTCGCCGGCGGCGGCACCGCATCAGGTCCCGTCTCGTTCATGAAGGGCTTCGACGCGTTTGCCGGCGTCATCAAGTCGGGCGGCAAGACGCGCCGTGCCGCCAAGATGGTCATCCTCAACGCCGGGCACCCCGACATCGAAGAGTTCATCAACTGCAAGGTCGAGGAAGAGAAGAAGGCCTGGGCGCTGATCGATGCCGGCTATGACGGCTCGTTCACGGGGCCGGCCTACGCGTCGGTGTTCTTCCAGAACTCGAACAACAGCGTTCGCGTGACCGACGAGTTCATGCGCGCGGTGCTGGACGACGGTGAGTGGACGACGCATGCGGTGCGTGACGGCCAGCCGGTGAAGACCTACAAGGCGCGGGATCTGATGCGCCAGATCGCCGAAGCCACCTGGATCTGCGGCGATCCAGGGATGCAGTACGACACCACCGTCAACGACTGGCACACCTGCCCGAACACGGCGCGCATCAACGCGAGCAACCCGTGCTCCGAGTACATGTTCCTGGACGACTCGGCCTGCAATCTCTCCTCGATCAACCTGATGAAGTTCGTCAAGCAGACGGAGGACGGCGCCGGCCGTCCTGGCAGCGATGAGTTCGACGTCGTCTCGTTCGAGGCGGCGTGCCGGACGATGATCACCGCGATGGAGATCCTGGTCGACAATTCCAGCTATCCGACGCCGATGATCACAAAGAACAGCCATGACTACCGTCCGCTCGGTCTTGGCTACGCCAATCTGGGCGCGCTGCTGATGTCGCGCGGGTTGCCCTACGACAGCGATGCCGGTCGCGACTACGCGGCGAGCATTACGGCGCTGATGCATGGTGCGGCCAATGCGCAGTCGTCCAAGATTGCGCGGGACCACGGCGGTCCGTTCGCGGGTTTTGCGGCCAATCGCGAACCAATGATGCGGGTGATGAAGAAGCACCGCGCCGCGATCAAGGATATCGAGAAGACGCACGTTCCGAAGGACCTCCTCGAGGCTGCCAAGACCGTGTGGGATGAAGTGCTCGAGATGGGTGAGGCGCACGGCTTCCGCAACGCGCAGGCCACCGTGCTGGCGCCGACCGGCACCATCGGCTTCATGATGGACTGCGACACCACCGGCGTCGAGCCCGACATCGCGCTCGTGAAGTACAAGAAGCTCGTTGGTGGCGGGTTGATGAAGATCGTCAACCAG
>JACDDJ010000846.1:678-2009 GCA_013817065.1 Acidobacteriota bacterium | reverse complement strand
GCCCTGAAGAACAAGCTCATGTTCAGCCGAGGGCCCATCCACGAGGACGGCCACTTCACGTCCGATCCTGGCCTTCTGCGCCGCGGCGACGATCTTCTTCTGCCGGGCCATCAGCGCGTTGCGCCGGCGCCGCTTCACCGCCGCCGGAACGTCATCTGCCATCGCAAAGGCCCGCGTCCCCTCTTCGTGCGAGTAGGTGAAGACGCCAACGTGGTCGAAGCCGGTGTCGGCAACGAACCCTTCGAGCTCGGCGAATTCGGCATCCGTCTCGCCTGGAAAACCGACGATCAGTGTCGTCCGCAGCGTTACATCCGGCACAGTTCCACGAATTCGCGCGAGAAGCTTGTCGTAGGTGCGGCGATCGCCCGGGCGACGCATGCGCTTGAGTACGCCGGCGGACGCATGCTGCAGCGGCAGGTCGATGTAGCGGCACACCTTCTCGCACTCCGCCATCGCCTTCAGCACATCGTCGGTGATCGTGGTCGGATACAGGTAGAGCAGGCGGATCCATTCGAGGCCGTCCACCGCGTTGAGCTCGCGCAGCAGCCGCGCGAGCGCGCCGCGTTCACCCTTGTCGATCCCGTAGAACGTCGTGTCCTGCGAGATGAGAAGCAGTTCCTTGACGCCGCGTTCGGCGAGGCTGCGGGCTTCCCGCACGATCGAGGCGGCATCGCGGCTGCGGAACTTGCCGCGCAGCGTCGGGATGATGCAGAAGGCGCAGGTGTAGTCGCAGCCTTCCGCCACCTTGACGTAGGCGAAGTGCTTCGGCGTCGTCAGCAGGCGCGGCGTATCCGCATCGTAAAGATATGTCGGCAACTCCGGTGCGACGATCGGAGCGCTGCGGACGGCTGGCGCCTTCGAATGGAAGGTGAGCGGGAGGGCGCCGGACGCTGACGGTACTGCCGCTCCCATCGCCCCGATGGCACCGAGGATCTGGTCGACCTCGCCAGTGCCGAGGACGGCGTCGATCTCCGGGATCTCCCGTTTCAGCTCGTCACGATAGCGCTCTCCCAGGCATCCGGTCACGATCAGCCGCGAGCATTTGCCGGATTCTTTGAGCTGCGCCATCTCGAGGATGGCATCGATCGACTCCTGTTTCGCCGAGTCGATAAAGGCGCAGGTGTTCACGACGAGCACGTCCGCGCTCGAGGCGTCGTTGGTCAGTTCGTGGCCGGCCTGCTGCGCCATGCCCAGCATCACCTCACCGTCGACGAGGTTCTTCGGGCACCCGAGGGAGAGAAAACCGATCTTCATTCGAAAACCACTACCAACTGCCAACTACCAACTGCCAAAACTCAACTTCCCAACTCCCAACGTTGAATCCAGCTTCG
>JACDDJ010000846.1:0-668 GCA_013817065.1 Acidobacteriota bacterium | reverse complement strand
GCGCCTAGGGATACATTCTGTAAAGCATGCGCGGGTACGGAATCGCCTCGCGGAGGTGATCGATGCCGCAGATCCAGGTGACCACCCGCTCGATGCCCATGCCAAAACCGGCGTGGGGCACGCTGCCATAGCGGCGCAGGTCGAGGTACCACTCGAACGCTTCCTGTGGCAGGTCGTGTTCCTTGATCCGCTGCAGCAGCAGGGCGAGGTCCTCGAGGCGCTGGCCACCGCCGATGATTTCGCCGTAACCTTCCGGTGCCAGCAGGTCAACGCTGAGCGACACCTCGGGACGATCAGGATGGGGCTTCATATAGAACGCCTTGATCGCCGACGGGAACCCGTAGACGAACAGCGGCCGCTCGTGCTCGCCAGACAAAGCGGTTTCGTCCGGCGCGCCGAAGTCGCCACCCCACTCAAACGGCATCCCCTTGGCCTTCAGCTTGTCGGCCGCGTCGTCATAGGAGATGCGCGGGAAGGGGGCCTTGATGATTTCCAGCTTCGCGGTGTCGCGGTCGAGGACCTGCAGCTCGCGCTGGCGATTCTCCAGCACCCGCTCGACGACCGAGACCACGAGACCCTCGGCAAGGTTCATCACGTCCTCGAGGTTTGCGTACGCCATCTCCGGCTCCACCATCCAGAACTCGGTGAGATGGCGGCGTGTCTTCGAC
>JACDDJ010000222.1 GCA_013817065.1 Acidobacteriota bacterium | reverse complement strand
GGGCAGCACTGAACCAGGCACTTCGATGGGGACTGGTGACGCGGAACGTCGCCGCACTTGTGGAGCCGCCCCGGCATGTTGCTCGAGAAATCCAGCCGCTGTCGCCGGACCAGGCTCGCGCCTTACTCGAGCACACGCGTGATCACAGATTGGGCGGATTGGTCTCGGTTGCGACAGCTCTCGGGTTGCGACTCGGCGAAGGACTGGGCCTGCGTTGGATCGACGTCGACTTGGATGCTGGCATTTTGTCTGTGCGCCAGGCCCTCGAGCGAAGCGGCGGTGATCGAGCCGCGCGTAAGCCGCTGATCGAACGACGTAAGGAACTTCGCTTGCGGTTTAAGGCCGCAGCTGCTCGGAGTGCGGAGCGCCGGCAGATTCGAGTCGAATTGAAGGAAATGAGAGAGAAGTGGCGGGCTGTCCAGACGACCTTGCACACGTCTGAACCAAAATCGGCAAGGAGCCGTCGAACCGTGCGACTGCCGAACGTGGTCGTGACCGCGCTCAAGGCTCACCGCACGCGTCAACTCGAGGAGCGGCTGGCAGCTGGGGGTGGTTGGACCGATTCAGGCCACGTATTCACAACCCCGATCGGCACCCCGCTGGACCCGCGGAATGTGACGCGTGAGTTCCGAGCGCTCGTGTTGTCAGCCGGCCTGCCCGCCATTCGGTTCCACGACCTGCGGCACACAGCGGCCACACTACTGCTCGCTCTAGGGGTCGATCCGAGGACGATCATGGAGACGCTGGGCCACTCGCAAATCAGCCGACGATGAATACATACAGCCACGTCTTACCCGCGCTTCAAGCCGAATCGGCAGCAAGGATGGACGCGATCTTGACAAAACGCTGAGCTACTTCGGCCTCTTAAGATCAATAGTCGCAGCCATTTACATGGATGTCTAGACAGTCTTGTCTATGCCATGGTTTTGGTGCATACTGTTCGAGATCCGACTCCTTGAGTCGGGGGACTTGTAGGGTGGCCACCCGGCAAGTCAGCCACGGCGGTTAAGTCGTACCGGTTACCGCACGCGCGCTTTTGCGACCTTCGAGCTTATCCCTATGGCTCGACGCCTGCGTGCGGTCCCGATGTATGTTACCCGTCGCGTGCCAACATCGGTCGCGCACACTTATTGAGGCTCGCGGTTAACAGCCGCGAGCTTCTTCCGTTTCTAGGCGGTCGCCGCCCGAATGCCGCCATCGGGATACACATTAGCGTAGCGCTTCACGCGCCATTCCTTTTCCGGCGTCCATAGGGTGAATCCGTCGGCGTTGGAGACGTCCCAATGAAACCCCTTAGGCAACTCGCATCCGGCAACGTGGAGCGGGTCACCATGGCCGTGATATTCGTGTGGGTTTAGCTTCCACCCGAGTCCGCCGTCGTCGGTTCGCGTCGTGGTGCCGTATCGAGCATTGAACCTGTCCCTCCCATCGCTCGTTTTCAGAGATCCACTCCCATCATCTGCTCGAAATAGATGGAAGGGGAGGCAGCGGGGATCTCGGGTGTCCTCGCAGTGGACCGTCGAGCACCAACTCTCGAATTCTTCAAGGGCCGTGGTTAAGTCTGCGAGTTCACGGGGCTGGACAGGCACGTAGAAGGCCTTATGGCGGACGTAAGCATCCGCGGCCCAGAAGAAGCGTCGTCCAACTGCGCGATCGGGAAATGGGTGGGTACATACCGTCGCCTCGCCAGGCAGGAAGTCGAGCACTCCGATGCTCTTTTTATGCATGGCACGGTACAGCCCGACGGCGGCGGAGGAGCGGATGAGGACAGCCGGCCTGCCGGCCGCGCTTCTCACTCGCTCTGCGGGTTCCTCACGGATGTCCCAGCCGTGAGCCGTAGCGTGCCGTCTGGCGAAGGCTCTGAGCTCCGCGGTCTCCCGGTCGGATTTTCTATAGATGCCCCATAACTCAATAGAGCGGACGCTGGCAACCGGATCTCGAGGAGCTCCCTTCGGCTCATGTGCCTCACACATTCCAGAATCGCCCTTCTGAGTTGTTCGGTGTCGGGCCAAACCCGCGTGGTCCTGGTTTCGCGAACCACGACGTTAGGTTCTGTGCCTCTCCCGAGACTGGCTTGTTTGTCGAACCAACCGGTTAGCCGCTCACGCACCAGTTGTTTCAGCACTGTGTTCCACTTCCGGCGCAGCTTGGGAGGAAGTGCAGCTGTAGGCAGGTTCTTCTCTACCCACTCGTCAATCTGGCTTGCTGTTTCCTGGGTGATCTCTCCGCGCTTCTTGATGTCCTCGAAGAAATCGTGGCGCACTGCCCGAAACTCTTCCTCCGTAATCGTCGGCATAACGGGGCTGTCGCCAGGATCGGCACGAGCTTCCGCCGCCTCGCCAGTCCACACGTAGCGCTTACCGCTCGAGTAATCAAGAATGGCGTTCCACATGTCCCGTCGAATTTCCGGTTCTTTGATGTTCGGCACGGGTGATGAGGCTACGGCGAAGATGCCGGGGCGGTCAAGCGGAACCCCGACTCGGTTAGGGTGTCAATTAGGGTGTCAGATGTGTTCTTACCGTCTGAGACTTAGCGCATTGTTAGGAAAGTGGTGAGCCGCGATGGAATCGAACCATCAACCCGCAGATTAAGAGTCTGCTGCTCTGCCAATTGAGCTAGCGGCCCACATGCGCGACGGCGCTTGAGGAATGGCACTCCCTCTGCTGCGGTCGCAACGTCAGGAGCAAGAAGAGATTCTAACACGACGACATCACACGATGCGAGCGGCGCACGCCTCCGCCGACGAGCCGGTGTCAGAAGCGTTTCGGATCGTTCGGCCGGCGCATCACGCGCCGATCGGCGAACGCCCACACTTCGCCGCAGTCCGAGCAGCGCAAGTACACAGCAAGGTCCGTCAACGCGACGCGGACGACGGCGTGGCTGTGGCACGTCAGACATTGCTGCGGCGGGGCGTCGGTGAGCCGCTTGACCTCAGTCATGGGGGTTGAGGCGGCAACAATGCCACAACGGAATCACTTCCGAAAGACGTTTCCGTATCCAGGTTAAAAACTTCTTCGGCGCTGTACTTGGGGAGGAAGACGATGGTGCGCGCGGCAGGAGTCGAACCTGCGACCTTTGGCTTCGGAGGCCAACGCTCTATCCAGCTGAGCTACGCGCGCATGAGTATCACGACGAAGCGGATTGGTGCGCCCGGAGGGACTTGAACCCCCGACCTACGGGTTCGAAGCCCGGCGCTCTATCCAGCTGAGCTACGGGCGCAGCACTGCCTCGGTGACTCGTGATTGCCGAACGCCAATGATAACGCGATGGGCAACGATTTCAACTACCGATCCTCACTCGGCTGACCGGCCGGCACCCTCCAGGGCATTGCGTGCGAAGCAGAGGTCGGTGACCACCTTGCCGCCGATCAGGTGCTCCTGGATGATGCGCTCGGCATTCTCAGGTGTGACGTTCCGGTACCACGTGCCCTCCGGATACACAACGCAGATCGGTCCTTCGGTGCAGATGCGCAGGCAGTTGCTCTTGGTGCGATAGCAGGGGCCGTCGCTGCCGGCGATATTCAGTTCCTTCATGCGCTTCTTCAGCAACAGCCACGTCTCATCACCCTTCTCGCGGTCCACGCAATCAGGGCCGAGACAAATGAACAAGTGCCGCGTCAGCCGACCAACGCCGAACGATCTCGCGACCTCGGCAGGTGGCCGGCCTTCGTTCTTACTCATGACCTCGATGATAGGTCAACCTGTGGCAGGCGGCTTGCTGCGGTGACGACAACCGAAAGGAGCCACGAATGGCAAAGAGAGACACTGACGCAGGGCGCGCAACCGAGCCGCGCGAGACTGATCCGAGCATGGGCGCTGACGACCGCGTCGAAGAACTACGCGGCACCGCTGACGACGAGAGCGACGAGTTCGACGACGACGGCGAGGACGACGAATTGGAAGACGAGGACGAATCCGACGAGGGCTCGCTCTAGTGCATTCGGACGCGGCCGTGATTCTCGACGTCGACGGCACCCTGGTCGACAGCAACGATGCCCACGCGCGCGCGTGGGTGAACGCCTTCGCCGAACACGGAATCACGGTCGCGTTCGATCACGTTCGCCGCTCGATCGGCATGGGCGGCGACAAGCTGATGCCGGAGGTGTCCGGCATCGAGGAATCAACGCAGCTCGGCGAGAAGATTGCCTCTCGCCGCGGCGAAATCTTCGCTTCTGAATATCTCCCTTCGATCAAGCCCTTCCCACAGGTGCGCGAACTGCTCCAGCGCTTTGCCGACGACGGCTTCGTCCTCGCCGTAGCGAGCTCGGCAAAGGAAAGCGAACTCGGCCCGCTCCTCGAACGCGCCGACGTGCAGGATCTCATCTCGAGCAAAACCTCGTCAGACGACGCGGACAATTCGAAGCCGGATCCCGACATTGTTGTCGCCGCTGTGAAGCAGGCGGGATGTCCAAAGGACCGCGCCATCATGATCGGCGACACTCCCTACGACGTTGCCGCTGCACGCCGGGCAGGGATCGAGATCGTCGGGTTCGAATGCGGTGGCTGGACCCGCGAAGCGCTCGCCGGCGCACTGGCTGTGTATAGGGATGCGGCACATCTCCTCGCAGAGTATGAGCGCTCGCGCTTCGCGCGGCTGAAGGCGCGCTCCGCAATGGCAGATGGTAGATGGTAAAGCCCTAGTACTTCTGAGCCGGATGTCGCGACGTTCGCCCCGATGCCTCGGGTTCCACACTTTGCCATCTGCCATCTGCCATCTACCATGACGTTGAGCCCGCGCTCCTGAGCGCGGTGTCAGGTGTATTTCTTAAACACCGTCTCGAGATTCGCGGGCTTCGACGTCCGGAGCCGCGCCCACAAATCTCCTACCTTTTTGAATCGAGTCGGTGCGGTCCTGATCGTGAAATCACGCGGATCGATATCTTCGAAGACTTCCTTCCACTCGAGCGGCGTCGAAACACCGGCGTAGTCGCTGGCGCGGGCGCTGTACGCCGTCGCGAGGGTCTTGCCGAGGATGTTCTGCAGGTAGTCGACGTAGACGGTGCCCCTGGGGCGGGCGCGGACGGTTCGCTCGACGGTCGCGATCTTCGGATGGCGTGTCGCCACAACAGTCGCGACGATCTGACAAAACAGCATCCCGGACTCATACGTCGTGCCCGGGGCCAGCGGAATGTAAATGTGGAGACCGCTCGAGCCGGATGTCTTCGGGACCGACGGCACCTTCATCGACGCGAGCTCGTCGTGGACGAGGCGTGCGACTTCGAGAACGGTGGAGAAGGTCGTGCCCTCGCCGGGATCGAGATCGATCGCGACGTAGTCCGCCTCGAGCGGCGCCTGCACGCGCGAGGACCACGGATCCTGCGAGATCGCCGCCATCTGGGTCATGTAGAGCAGGGTGATGAGCGAGCCACCGATCAGCCGTTGCGCGTCGGGCTCGCCGATCGGATCGATCTCGTCATCGATCGTCTCGATGCGCACGCCGGGCGGCGGGTTCTCCTGCCGTGACCGCTGCTGGTAAAACGCCTTGCCATCGACGCCGTTGGGGAAGCGTTTCATCACCAGCGGACGATCCTGGACGGCGGGCAGCATATACGGGGCGACGGTGGCGTAGTAGCGAAACAGGTCCCCCTTCGTCAGCTTCAGTGCCGGCCAGAACGGCTTTGCCAGGTTGGTGACCGCGAGGCGCAGGCCGTGGGGTAGCTCGATACTGCCGTCGCGGCGCGCGTCCTCGAGCGCGCGGAGCTGAACGACCACCGGGTTGTCCAAGGAGATATCGGCGCCGCGGCTGGCGCTTCGGGGCACTTGACGCCGGCGGGTCGCTCGGGCCGCAGGCGCTTTCGCTGGCGCCTCCTTCACCACGTCCTTCGCCTTCTTGTCATCACGCAGACCCAGATACACCGGGTGCCGCAGCTTCCCATCGTCGGTCCCCTCGGTAAACCGAATCTGCGCAACCAGCTCGGGCTTCGTCCAGTGCGCGGGCTCGTTGGTCTTGAAGCGCGCTGAAAAGGGCGACGTTGTGATCTCGCGCGCCTCGAGCAGTGCGGATACGCGGGCGAGCTCCTTCTGATTGAAGCCGGTGCCGGTATGTCCGACGTACTTCAGCGATCCTGGATGGGCGGCGTCCTGGACGCCGAGGAGCAGCGCGCCGAAGTACTGGCGCGTCTGGCGCGGTTCGGTCCAGCCGCCGATGACAAACTCCTGCTGGCGCAGCATCTTCAACTTGCGCCAGGCGGGACTGCGGCGGCCGGACTGGTATGGCGCTGCCGCCTCCTTCACGATCAAACCTTCCCAGCCCTCGCGTTCGGCGCGCTCGTGCAGCGCGCGCCCGTCCTTCGCGACCTGGTCGCTGAGGCGCAGTCCATCAGGCATCCGTTTGCCAAGCAGCCTCTCGAGGCGGCCGCGGCGCACGGTCAATGGCTGGCCGCGCACATCGTCCTGGTCATCGCGCAGCAGGTCGAACGCGATCAGTGCGACGGGCTGCGCCTCGTCGATCCGCGCGACGTCCTTCGCGCTCGTGAGATGGATGCGGCCCTGGAGACGCTGAAATCCCGCCGGTGCGCCGTCAGCGTCGAGCGCGACGATCTCGCCGTCCAGCAGCACTGGGCCAGTCAGCTTTGCGCCCCATTTCTCGAGGGCCTGCACGATCGAGGGAAACTGGGTCGTCTTCTCGTTGCCGAGCCGGGACCAGAGCCGCACGTCCGCGCCACCTTTCCGGGGTGCGACGTGAACCAGGGCACGAATGCCATCGTATTTGGGCTCGAATACCAGGCCCGCACCTTTGAGAGGCGGTTCCGCGAGGGTGGCAAGCATGGGCCGAACTTTCGCCGGATCCTCTCTCCACAGCACGGGTTCATGCTACCGCGTTGCCGGAGTGTGCAATCCTGTGCAAGGCCTTGGGGAAGGGCCGGGACCACGCCCGATTGCCCTGCTCGGGGTACAAAATCGCGCCGATAATCGGGGAGCTGAAAAGCCGAAGAGATTGAACCAGGGAGTTGAATATGGCTGCGCGTCCGACTTGGAAAGGCTTTCTCAAGATCAGTCTCGTGAACATCCCGGTCAGAGTGTTTCCCGCGACCGACTCCGCCGCGACGATCAGTTTCAATCAGCTGCACGGCGAGTGTCAGACGCGCATCCAGCAGAAGCGCTGGTGCTCCCACTGCGAGCGAGAGGTGCCCAACTCCGAAATCGTGAAGGGATACGAATTCGAGAAGGGCCGCTACGTCGTCATGCAGGAAGATGACATGGCGAAGGTCCGTCCTGAGT
>JACDDJ010000845.1 GCA_013817065.1 Acidobacteriota bacterium | reverse complement strand
GATGTGCGACGGGATCGCGGCGCCTCGCCGCTGTGCGACGAAGAGCGCAATCGCCAGCACGAAGGAGCTCGCCATCGCGGCGATCTCGCTCCACGCGTTGATCCGCCACCAGAACCACCGCAGCAGATACAACAGTCCCGTCCCGGCGCCGACCGAGAGGAGCAGCTCGAAGCTGGATCGGGCGGACTCGAGCACGAGCGTGAATAAGGCGGCGACCAGCATCAGCACGGCGCTGGTGATGCGCCCGATCTGAACATAGTGCCGTTCTGATTCGCTGGGACGCAGGAAGCGGCGATAGAAGTCGTGAACCAGGTAAGACGTGCCCCAGTTCAGGTGAGTCGAGATGGTGGACACGTAAGCAGACAGGAGCCCGGCAACGACCAATCCGAGCAATCCTGCCGGCAACAGCGTCAGCATCGCCGGATAGGCCATGTCGTTGCCGAGGAGCTTCGGGTCGACGTGCGGGATCGCTCGCCCGATATCCGCGACGGTCGGGAACACCAGCATCGAGCACAGCGCGACGATGATCCACGGCCAGGGCCGCACGGCATAGTGAGCGACGTTGAACAGGAGCGTCCCGCTCAAGGCGTCTCGCTCGCTCCGGGCCGCGAGCATCCGTTGAGCGATGTAGCTGCCGCCGCCAGGTTCGGCGCCCGGATACCACGTGGCCCAGGACTGGATCGCAAGCGGAACAATCAGGAGCGGCACCGCGACCTCCAGGTTCGTCAGGTCCGGCAGAAGGCGCGTCGTCTCGGGAGATATCTGGCGCACCAGGCCGTCGAGCCCGCCGACCTCCGGGCGGCGCAGCGCGAACACCGCGGCAACGACCGAGCCGGCGATCGCAATCCCGAACTGGAGGAAGTCAGTGGCCATCACACCCCACAGCCCTGACGTGGCCGCAAACGCGACGTTGAGGACACTGCAGACGACCAGCGTCTGGCCGATCGGCCATCCGAGGAGCACATTGGCGATCTTGGCGGCAGCAAGGTTGACCGACGCCATGATCACGACGTTGAAGAACAACCCGAGGTAGACCGCGCGAAAGCCGCGGACCCAGCGTGCCGGCGCACCGGAGTACCGCAACTCGTAGAACTCCAGGTCGGTAAGCACGCCGATCCGCCGCCACAGGCGCGCGTAGAAGAACACCGTCGCCATCCCGGTGATCAGGAAGGCCCACCACACCCAGTTGGCCGCGACCCCGCCCTCGCGCACCAGGTTTGCCACCAGGTTGGGCGTGTCCGTGCTGAACGTGGTGGCGACCATGGAGACGCCGATCAGCCACCATGGAGCAGCCTGGCCGGACGTGAAAAACTCGGCGCTGTCGCGGCCAGCGCGCCGCGCCAGCCACAACGCCGGCAGAAATGAAACGGCGATCGACGTGAGAACGATGAACCAGTCGAGGGATGTGAGCGCCACGGCCTACATGCCGACGATCGGGAGTGGAGGCAAACTCTTCCAGCGGCCTCGTGTGAAATCAGGGACGTCGACCGGCGCCGCCTTACGGCCGACCGACTTCGCCGTCAGCGGCACCAGCACGCTGAGGGCGGCCGCGTCATAGACGTTCATGTCGGTAGGAGAGCCATCGCGCAGGCACTTGATGAGGCGGTAGTCCTCGATGTAGTCCATGCCGCCGTGGCCCGCGCCTTTCGCCGCTTCAGCGATCTCGCGCCAGAGCGGATGCTCGTGTTCCTTCATCGCCTCGTCTGCTGACTGCCACGCGTGTTCCTTGCCGCGCCCCTCGATGTACAGGCGGTTGGGATAACCCTCGAACAGGCCTTTCGTCCCCTGGACGATGTTGATCCGGCTGTATGGACGGGGCAGGTTGGTGCAGTGCTGGACCATGATGGTCCGCCCGCGCGCGGTCTTGACGATGCTGGTGTTGACGTCGCCGAGCACATAGCGTTCCTTTCGTTTCGGCGAGTCCGGCGGTTCGTGCTCCGCCGCCCATTCCTGCAGCCCGCGCGCCGGACTGCTCATCGACACCAGGTAGTCGAAGCGATCGCCGCGGTTGATGTCCATGCAG
>JACDDJ010000221.1 GCA_013817065.1 Acidobacteriota bacterium | reverse complement strand
GTGCGGGACCTCGTCGAGCTCGCGGTCGACATGGTGAGGGACGAGCGCCGCGGTGAGGTTCACGAGAAAGCCCGCCAGGCCGCCGAGGAACGGGTGCTGGACCTGCTGCTGCCGCCGCTGCCCTCGACCCCTGATTACGACGGCCAGCAGTCCTCGATCCGCGAGCAGGCACAACGCACACGCGAGAAGCTGCGCGATCAGCTTCGCGAAGGACGTCTCGACCACAAGCAGGTCGAGATCGACGTCCGCGAAAAGTCATTCCCGTCCTTCGAAATCATCGCCGGGTCGAACGTCGAAGAAGTCGACATCAACATGAAGGACATGTTGCCGGGCCTCTTCGCCGGCCGGACGCGGAAGCGGCGGTTGCGAGTGCCGGAGGCGCTCGAGGCGCTCGCGCATGAAGAAGAGCAGAAGCTGATCGACATGGAGACCGTCGCTCGCGCTGCGGTCGAGCGCGTCCAGGAAGCCGGCATCATCTTCGTGGACGAAATCGACAAGGTCGCGGGCCGCGAGGGCGGGCAGGGGCCCGACGTCAGTCGCGAAGGCGTCCAGCGTGACATCCTGCCGATTGTCGAGGGCACGACCGTCAACACGAAGTACGGGATGGTGAAGACGGATCACATCCTCTTCATCGCCGCCGGCGCCTTCCACGTCTCCAAGCCCTCGGACCTGATCCCCGAGCTGCAGGGCAGGTTCCCGATCCGCGTCGAGCTCGAGGCACTCAACCGCGACGACTTCGTCCGCATTCTGACGGAGCCCAAGAGCGCCCTGATCAAGCAATACATCTCGCTGCTCTCCACCGAGGGTGTGACGTTGCGCTTCACCGCTGCCGCCATCGATCGCATCGCCCACTTCGCGATGCTCGTCAACGAGCGCACCGAGAACATCGGCGCGCGCCGCCTCCACACCGTGATGGAGAAGCTGCTCGACGAGATCTCCTTCGAGGCGCCGGACCTCACCGACAAGGAGGTCACGATCGACGACGGATACGTTGATCGGGCGCTGTCGGAGATCGCGCGGAACGAAGACCTCTCCCGGTACATCCTGTGACGTGCGGTTGGCGTCCGTGGATCTGCGCGGCGGCCGCCGCAATGGCGATCACGACCGTGGCGGCGTGTGGCAAGAAGGGACCGCCGCTGGCGCCGCTGCGCCCGGTGCCCGGGCCGGTCACCGAGCTGTCGGCGCGGCGCTCCGGAGACGAGGTTCGCTTCGCATTCAAGGTGCCGGTGCAGAACCTCGACGCCACCAGGCCGCTCAGCCTCGATCGCCTCGAGGTATACGCCGCCACCATCGCGGCCGATGCACTCGTTCCGCCGAACCGCGATCTGCTCTCACCGAAGTACCTGGTCGGAACGATCCCAACCCGTCCCGTCACCAGTAACGAGGACGAAGCGGCGCCTGCGTCCACCGCGAAGGCGGGGGCGATCACAGCGGGGCCTGAGAAGAAGGACGATCCGCGTCCCGGGCCTGGTGACCTCGCGACCTTCGTCGAAGAGTTGAACGAGGCCCGGATGAAGCCCCAGGTCCTCGCGACACCACAGCAAACAACCGCCGCCCCGACCACGACAGCGGCAATTGCGGCGGCGTGGGCCGCAACGGTCGCGCAGCTGAAAGAAGCACCGGTCACGACTCGGGTCTACGTGATCCGCGGAGTGTCGATGAACGGCAGGCCCGGACAGCCGTCGGAACGAGTGACGGTTCCGGTGATGGAGGTGCTGCCGCCCCCTACAGCAGTGGCTGCAGCGGTGAGCGAATCAAAGGTGACGCTGTCGTGGTCCGCGCCCGCCGTCGCCGATCCGCTGACGGCCCTTGGCGCCGCACCCGTCTACAACGTCTACGCCGGAACGGCCGCGTCACCGCTGAACGCCTCGCCGTTGCCGGTCACGGCCTTCGAGCGCGCCGGCGTGGAATTCGGCAAGGAGGAATGCTTCGTTGTCCGGACGGCCGTCACGCGCGGTAACCTGACGATCGAAAGTCCCGCGTCCGCAGCGGCGTGCCTGACCGCGGCGGACACCTTCCCGCCAGCGGCGCCGAAAGGGCTTTCGGGTGTGGCCAACGTCGGTGCAATCAGCCTGATCTGGGACGCGAACACCGAGGCGGACCTGGCCGGCTACGTCGTGTTGCGTGGCGAAGTCCCAGGTGACAAACTTCAAGCGATCACGCCAGCCCCGATCCGCGACACGACGTTCACGGACAAGACCGTGGTGCCGGGGACGCGATACGTCTACGCGATCGTTGCCGTCGACCGGACGACGCCGCCAAACACCAGTCCGCAGTCGGTGAGGGTCGAGGAGACCGCCCGCTAACCACACGGAATCCACGGATAGCCACACGGAGTACACGGAACACGGACGACACGCAACACGGAATACACGGACTCCACGGACAACACGGACAACACGGACACTACGCGACGGAGAGCGCGACACGATGAGACGGTTTTTCAGGATCGAGCACAACGGCGGGCCGCGGTACGTGATCGAGGAGCAGGGAGCGTGGCGGTTACTCGACGGCGATATCTTCGCGCGCTACACCGCGGGGGAGGCGATCGCCTCCACCGGGCACAAGCTCCTGGCGCCGGTACTGCCGTCGAAGATCGTGTGCGTGGGGTTGAACTACAAGGATCACGCTGCCGAGCAGAACAAACCGCTGCCGCCCGAGCCGCTGATCTTCATCAAACCGTCGACGTCGGTGATCGGTCCTGACCAGGCGATCGTCCTGCCCGAAGAGATCGGGCGGGTCGATCACGAAGCCGAATGCGGGGTGGTCATCGGCAAGCGAGCAACGCGCGTCAGCCAGAGCGAGGCGATGGATTACGTCCTCGGTATCATCTGTGTGAACGACGTGACTGCCCGCGAGTTGCAGAACAAGGGCGCCAGTTACACGCGCGCGAAAGGATTCGACACCTTTGCGCCGATCGGACCGTGCATCGCGCAGGGGCTCGATTACAACTCGGCCGGCGGGTTGACCGTCGAGGGCTGGGTGAATGGGGAAAGGCGGCAGGCCTCTTCCACGAAAGAGTTGATCTTCCCGATCCCGATGCTGATCGCCTACATTTCTGCCAACATGACACTGCTCCCCGGTGACATCATCTCCACGGGGACGCCCGCTGGCATCGGACCCCTCCACGCCGGTGACACCGTCACCATCAAGGTGGAAGGTGCGGGCGAGCTCACGAACTCAGTACGGTAACCAATTATGAAAATCTTCATCGACTCAGGCAACATCAAGGAAATCGAAGGCCTCATGCCGCTCGGCATCATCGACGGGATCACCACGAACCCGTCGCTGCTCGCGAAGGAGCCGGGCGACTATCGCGAGAATCTCAAGACGATCTGCCGCATCGTCCAGGGACCGACGAGCGCCGAGGTGGTGGCACTCGACGCCGAAGGCATGATCCGCGAAGGCCGGGAGCTCGCCGCGCTCGACGAGCACATTGTCGTCAAGGTGCCGTTCACCCGCGAAGGTGTCCAGGCCTGCAAGGCGCTCTCGTCCGAAGGCAAGCGCGTCAACGTGACCCTGATCTTTTCGGCCGCCCAGGCGCTGCTGGCCGCGAAGGTCGGCGCGACATACGTCAGCCCGTTTGTCGGCCGGCTCGACGACATCGCGAGCTCGGGCATGGGTCTCATCTCCGATATCGTCGAGATCTTCGAGAACTACCAGTTCACGACCGAGATCCTCGTCGCATCGACCCGCGGCCCGATGCACATCGTCGAGGCCGCACGCCTCGGCGCCGACATCTGCACCTGCCCGGCGGCGGTGATCGAAGCGCTGTTCAAGCATCCGCTCACCGACATTGGCCTCGAAAAGTTCCTCAAAGACTGGGAAAAGACGCAGAAAAAACCCTGAATGGACGCGATCAAATATCTCGAGGATCTCGAACGGCGCGCCGAGCTTGGTGGGGGTGCAGACCGCCTCAAGAAGCAGCACGACGCCGGCAAGTTGACGGCGCGTGAGCGAGTGGACCTGCTGTTCGATCCCGGCACCTTCCAGGAGGCGGACAAGCTCGTCACGCATCGTTGCCGTGACTTCGGGATGGACGAGCAGGTCATCCCCGGGGACGGCGTGGTGTGCGGGCAGGGCCGCGTCGATGGACGCCCGGTGTTTGCCTTCGCTCAGGACTTCACGGTGTTCGGTGGCTCGCTGTCGGAGACCAACGCGGCGAAGATCGTCAAGGTGATGGATCTCGCGCTGAAGATGGGCGCTCCCATCGTCGGCCTCAACGATTCCGGCGGCGCGCGGATCCAGGAGGGCGTGCTGTCGCTCGGCGGCTATGCCGACATCTTCCTCCGCAACACCCTCGCCTCGGGTGTGATCCCGCAGATCTCCGCGATCATGGGTCCCTGTGCGGGTGGCGCGGTTTATTCACCGGCGATCACCGACTTCAACATCATGGTCGAGGGCACGAGCTACATGTTCGTGACCGGGCCGGACGTCATCAAGACGGTGACGCACGAGGAAGTCACCAAGGAACAGCTCGGTGGCGCGAAGACGCACAACGAGATCAGCGGCGTCGCGCACTTCGCCACGCCGGACGATCGCGAATGCCTGCGGACCATCCGTGAGCTGCTCGGCTACCTGCCGTCCAACAACGTCGACGACCCGCCCCGGCGCGAGACCTCCGATCCGGTCGATCGCGAGGACGAAGCGCTCGAGACGCTCATCCCGGCGTCACCGAATCAGCCGTATGACATGCACGACCTGGTGCACATCATCGCGGACGAGGGCGCGTTCCTCGAGGTCCACCGCCACTACGCCAAGAACATCATCGTCGGCTTCGCGCGGCTCGGCGGCCGCAGCGTCGGCATCGTTGCCAACCAGCCGGCGCACCTGGCCGGCACCCTGGACATCGATGCCTCGGTCAAAGCGGCCCGCTTCGTCCGCTTCTGCGATGCCTTCAACATCCCGCTCGTCACGTTCGAGGACGTCCCTGGCTTTCTGCCCGGGACGCGCCAGGAGTACGGCGGGATCATCCGGCACGGCGCCAAGCTGCTGTTCGCCTATGCCGAGGCCACGGTTCCGAAGCTCACCGTCATCACTCGAAAGGCGTACGGCGGCGCCTACTGCGTCATGTCGAGCAAGCACATTCGCACCGACGTGAACCTCGCCTGGCCGTCCGCCGAGATCGCGGTGATGGGCCCCGAAGGCGCCGTCAACATCCTCTACAAGCGCGAGATCGATGCCGCGGCAGACAAGGACGCCGCGCGAGCCAAACGCGTCGCCGAGTTCAAGGAAAAGTTTGCGAATCCGTACGTCGCCGCCGCTCGCGGCTTCGTCGACGAAGTGATCCGGCCGCGGCAGACGCGCGCGCGGCTGATCGCCGCACTCGCCTCACTCGACACCAAGCGCGACAAGAATCCGCCCAAGAAGCACGGCAACATCCCGCTCTAGACACGTGCGGCGTGCGAGGTGCGACGAGCTACGTGCGGTGCTACGTGCTACGTGCGGGAACCTTATCTCCTGCTACAATTTACGGTCACCATACCTATGAAAATCCTGGTCGCCAACAGGGGGGAGATTGCTGTTCGGATCATCCGCGCCTGCCGCGAGATGGGTATTCCGTCGGTCGCGGTCTATTCCGACTGCGACCGGGACGCGCGCCATGTGCGCGAGGCAGACCAGGCGGTCCATATCGGTCCGAGTCCCGCAGCCGAGAGCTACCTGCGTATCGACGGCATCATCGAGGCGGCGAGGCGCACCGGAGCGGACGCGATTCATCCGGGGTACGGATTCCTCGCCGAGAACGCCAGCTTCGCCAGGGCCTGCCGCGACGCCGGGTTGACCTTCATCGGTCCGACTCCAGAAGCCATCACCAAGATGGGCAGCAAGACCGCCGCGCGGGACGTCGCGATCAAGGCCGGTGTGCCGGTGGTGCCCGGCACCGAGAAGCCCTTCGACGCCGACGCGCCGGACGAGGAGATGGTCGCGGCCGCCGCACAGGTGGGCTATCCGCTGGTCGTCAAGGCGGTCGCCGGCGGAGGTGGCAAGGGCATGCGCACGGTCGAAGCGCCGGCGGAGCTTCTCGGCGCGCTCGCGACAGCTCGCTCCGAAGCCGGTTCTGCGTTCGGCGACAGCGCCGTCTATCTCGAACGGCGCATCGTAAAGCCCCGCCACATCGAGATCCAGCTTCTTGGCGACCAGTACGGAACCGTCATCCCGTTTGTCGAACGCGAGTGCTCGATCCAGCGTCGCCATCAGAAGGTCGTCGAAGAATCGCCGTCGATCGCCGTCAGCCCGGAGCTTCGGCGCAAGATCGCGTCCGCCGCCGCTGCCGTCGCGAAGACGGTGGGATATTCAAACGCCGGGACGATTGAATTCCTGCTCGACGAGGATGGCTCGTTCTACTTCCTCGAGATGAACACCAGGCTGCAGGTCGAGCATCCGGTCACCGAAATGGTCACGAGTGTCGATCTCGTCCACTGGCAGATCCGCATCGCTCGTGGCGAGAAGCTCGACATCGATCCTGAGTTGGCGTTGACGCCGCACGGCCACGCGATCGAGTGCCGCATCTACGCAGAAGACCCGGACATGGGCTTCATGCCGTCCCCGGGATTGATCCGCGGGCTGAGACCGGCATCAGGTCCGGGGATACGGGACGATGGCGGGGTCGGCGTCGGGTATACGGTGCCGGTGTTCTATGACTCGATGATCGCGAAGCTCGTGGCCTGGGGCAGTTCGCGTCCCGAGGCGATTGCCCGGATGGGCCGGGCGCTGCGCGAATACCAGGTCCTCGGCATCAAGACGACGATCCCATTCTTCCTCTGGTTGATGCGGCAGCCGGAATACAACAACGGCGAATACGACACGACCTACCTGGATCGGCTGCTGAAGTCGCGCACTCAGAGCTTCAGCGAACCTGAAGCCGCGGACGAAGATCTGGCCGCCATTGCGGCAGGGCTGGACGCCTGGTTCCGCGCCAGCGTGGCCGCGGCCGGCGAGCAGGGGCCCGTCAATCGCGGCAGCATGTGGAAGCAGTCGGCCCGCCGCGAGGCCCTGCGCGGATGACGTTCGAGATCGACATCAACGGCCGCATCAGGATGGTCGCGATCGAGAAGGTGTCGGCCGGCCACTACCGTGTCGTACTGGACGGCGAGGCTCACTCGGTGGATGCCGCGCGGGTCGGCGTCTACGGCCTGTCGCTGCTGATCGATGGCGAGGGCGGCGCCAGCCATGACGTCCAGGTCACGCCGGGCGCGGCGGGCGGCGAGTTGCTGATCACCCACGGCGGCCGGACGCTGACCGCGACGGTGAACGGCC
>JACDDJ010000844.1 GCA_013817065.1 Acidobacteriota bacterium | reverse complement strand
AGCTGAACCTGCCGGTGTTTCTGGCGAACGCGTGCATGCTCGCGATGGCGGTCGTGCCCCTTGTCGTCGGGGCGACGGCGCTGTTGCGCTCGGGTCGCCTACTGCGAATGCGCACTCGGTAGCCGCGCGACGGCGCTCCACTCAGCGCACCGGCAAGTCCCGGCGGCGCAGCAGCGGTCCTCGTGAGCTGCCGGCAGGCCGTCAGCTACTATCATAGGTAGTAGAGCGTGTAACTGGCTGACTGAAGGGAAACTGCGACGTGCCTGAAGAGATGATTACGCCGGCCTGGTTGACGCCGGTCGCGTGGGTGTTCGTCGGCGTTGCGCTGCTTTGCGCGGCGTTCCTCGTCTACGACATCCTCGTCCGCGGCTACCGACAGCGTGTCGGCGCCATGAACGCGGTATGGCCGATGACCGCGCTCTACTTCGGTCCGCTCGCAGTTTGGGCTTACGTCCGCTACGGACGGCCGCGCTCTGAGCAGTGGCAAGGGAAGAACGGCGCGGCACCGGAGAAGGACTTGTCCACAGCGGCGCTCACCGGCGGCACGCCGGGCGGCGCTGCGTCGCTCATCGGACACGTGCTCGGAGTGCCGCTCATCGTCTTCTCGGGAGTGACCATCGCCGGCCTCGACTTGTGGGCGATGATCGCCGCCGTCGCGGTCATCGCGAGCGCGTTCCTATTCGCCTACGAGTTCTTCTTCTCGACCGTCCCGGCGCGCGGGTTGCCCGCGACCCAGGGCACGGCCGTCGCGGCGTTCATCGCCTTCGCGACGGTGCTGGCGTTCGACATCGGCATGGGCGGTTGGATGCTGTTCCTGCACTTCGGCTGGTTCATGCCCGCCGTGACCGACGTCACCTTCCTGTTCCTCATGCAAGTCGGACTCATTCTCGGCTTTCTGACCGGCTATCCGATGGTCCGCTTCCTCGTCGCGCGCGGAGTCAAGGCCGTCACATGAACCTCTCCCCCTTCAAGCGTCGCTTGCCCGCCACACTCGCCGCGCTCACGGCCACGACGGTCCTGGCCGCGTGTGGCGGTGACGACCCCACTCTCGCCGATGGCAGCGAAGAAAGCGCCTCCCTCCAAGAGGGCTCGGCGTTGGAGCACATCCACGGGCTCGGGATCAACCCCGCCGACGGTCAGCTGTTCATCGCGACGCACAATGGCCTGTTCACCGCCCCTGAAGGCGACACGACGCCCAGCAAGGTCGGCGAAACCACGCAAGACATCATGGGGTTCTCCGTGATCGGCCCGAACCGATTCATCGGTTCCGGCCACCCCGCGCTCGACCAGAACCTCCCGCCCCACCTCGGACTCATCGAGTCACGCGACGGCGGCAACACTTGGAAGCACATCTCCCTGCTCGGCGACGCCGACTTCCACGTGCTGGAAGCCGCCGGCAATCAGGTCTACGGCTTCGACGGCACACAGGGCCGGCTCATGGTCTCCAGCGACGGCGGGCGCAACTGGCAGCAGCGCATCCCGCCGGCCGGCGTCTTCGGGCTCGCCATCGACCCGAACAACTCCTCCCGCGTCGTCGCATCGACCGAGCAAGGGCTGTTCGTCTCGAAGAACAACGGACGAGACTGGCGCCCGCTGCAACAGGACCTCACCGGACTGCTGACCTGGCCGAACCGAGAGCGGCTTTACGTCGTCGACGCCCACGGTCAGGTGCAAGTCAGCTCGAACGGCGGCGCGAACTGGCAGACGCGCGGCGACATCGGCGGACAGCCCGCCGCTTTCATCGCCCATGAGAACGAGCTGTATGCCGCGCTCGTCGATGGGACGGTCAAGCGCTCAACCGACGGCGGCGCGACCTGGACCGTACGCACAACCGCGTCCTAGTCAAGCAGCGATGAGCGCCCCACCCGCTCCAGCGGCCTCGCGTGACTCAGAGTCGCTCACGACCTAAGGAGAAACTTCGATGATGGACGGAATGAGCGGGATGGGAACGATGATGCTGATCGGCCTGCTTGTGCTGGCAATCCTCGTCGGCGTTGCCGTGTACCTCGGGATTCGAGCGGTCCAGCGGCCC
>JACDDJ010000220.1 GCA_013817065.1 Acidobacteriota bacterium | reverse complement strand
GTCTACCTCCACATCGTCTTGCCGGAGGCGACGCGCTACCACGCAAGAAATCTCGCGTCCAGTGCAGGCGCGTATTCACCTGGAGTTCGACTGCGCCTGGAGATGGGCGGCTATGTTCTTGCGGAAGACTACGTCCGAGCGATGCGGCTGAGGCAGATGCTGCGCGCCGCTGTCGATCGCGCGCTCGACGGCTGTGATGGCCTGCTGCTTCCGGCGCTGCCGATTCCGGCGCCGACGCTCGGAGCGGCAACCGTGGAGATCGATGGGACGCCGGAACCGACGCGAGGCGCCATGCTGCGCCTGACGCAGCTCTTCAATCTAACTGGCCATCCCGCCATTGCCATCCCGAGTGGCACCACGCCGGCAGGCCTGCCTCTCGGCATGCAGATCGTCGGGCGACACGGCCAGACGCGCGGGTTGCTTCACCTCGCGGAAACGCTCGAACCTCAAATTTCAGGCGGAGCTGGATCGGTCGGCGGCGGCACCGGGTGAACCTCGGGGCCGTCGTGGTCGGGCGGCTCGCCCCCCGGAATCGGCGCGTTCCAAGGCTGCGGAAGCTTGAGTGGATCTGGTGGTCGAGGGACGTCCGGCTGCTGGGGTTGTTCGATCATACGCACACCGGCTGCAATGCCAGTGCCCGCATCCCCCCACCTCAGAGATACTTGACGATGCCGGCGAGGGCACCGTAGAGGACGCCGGCAATCGCCTTCATCACCGGGGAGACTTCGCCGGTGGCGACCGCGTCGGCGACGGCCACGGGCTGCGTCACGAGGAGCCAGATCGTCGCGCCCGCAAGCGTCGTGGCGATCAGGCCGATGACGGCGGCGAGGCTGAGGCTGAGCCTGGCGAAACTCATACAGTAACTGAGGGTTGGACGGAAAGCCCGTCCGGACGGTTCCTTAGGGCGTCAGAACGATTTTACCGAATTGCCGACCTGACTCGAGCCGTTCATGTGCCGCGCGGGTCTGCGACAGCGGCAACACCTCGTCTATCACCGGCGTGAGCTTGCCGTCGAACAACTGCTCCGCTGCCTCGATCAGCTCCGGCTTGCGCCCCATGTAAGACCCGAGAATCGAGAGCTGACGCGCGAAGAGATGCGTCAGGTCCACTGCGCCGTCGGGACCCGTCGTGGCGCCGCACGTCACCACTCGTCCGCATCGTGCCAGCGAGCGCAGGCTCCGCTCCCACGTCGCCTCGCCCACGTGTTCGACCACGATGTCCGCGCCGCGATTCCCGGTGGCGGCACGAATGCACTTGGAATAGTCGCCGTCGTAGTGATCGAACACGTCCTCGGCGCCGATTGCGCGCGCCTGTTCGATCTTTTCTGGACCTGATGTCGCAAACACACGCGCACCATGCAGCTTCGCGATCTGAATCGCTGCCTGCCCTACCCCGCTGCCTCCGGCGATGACGAGCACGACATCGCCCGGCTGCACCGACGCACGTGTCACGAGCATGTGCCACGCGGTGAGGAACGTGAGCGGAAACGCTGCCGCGGCGACGAAGTCGACGTGGTCGGGAATAGGGAGCAGGTTGGCGATCGGAACCGAGACGAGTTCCGCGTAGCCCCCATCCGACTGATAACCGAGGACGTCATAGGACGGGCATTCGTTATCGCAGCCGGCAAGGCACTTCTCACAGCGTCCGCAACTGATGCCCGGCTGCAGCATCACACGCGTGCCAGTTGTAAACGCACCGCCGCCGTCCACGATCTCTCCCGCGACATCTGCGCCCGAGATGTGCGGCATCGGGATGCGGACGCGTTCGAGGCCGCGGCGCTGCCACAGGTCGAGATGATTGAGCGCACAGGCGCGGACCTGCACGATGGCGCGGCCAGGGGCCGGCTCGGGATCCGGGGCATCTTCGTAGCGCAGCACACCCGGATCGCCATGTTCGTGAAAGCGAACCGCCTTCATGCCGGGGTGCCGAGATCGAGCGGCGTGCCGAGGCCAAGCTCCTCGAGCGAGGCAGCCACGCGTTCACGATCGCCCACCACCACCGTCAGCATCCGGTCGGGATCGAGGTGCCGCCGGCCTGCCGCAGTCACGGCCGCTTCATCGAGCGCCAGCACTTTCGGTACGAACGTCGAATAGTAATCCTCCGGCAAATCGTGCAGCGACATCTGCGCCGCTGCCCGCGCGATCTGCTCGGCAGTCTCGAAGTTCCTGGGGTAGCCGCGCGTGAGCGCGGCACGCCCGGTCTCGAGCTCCGCGCGTGTCACCGGCCTGCTCGAGCGGACATCGGCGATCTCCTTCAAGCTCTCGCGAATCGAGGCGGTCGTCGCATCGGCCTGGACACTGGCCTGGAGCAGAAAAGGCCCCGGCCCGCGACGCGCATCGAAGCTCGTACGGGCGCCGTAGGTGTAACCCTTGTCTTCGCGCAGATTCATATTGATCCGGCTGACGAATTGGCCACCGAGCACCATATTCAGCACCAGCAGGTGCAGATAGTCCGGCGCGCTGCGCGGCACCGACATGTGGCCGATCCGGAGTTCGGATTGCGCCGCACCCGCTTTGTGCATCAGGCAAAGCCGCGCCGGGGGCGTGGGCGGAACCGTCAGCGCCGCAGAGTCGTCGGGAAGCGTCGCGGCGCCCGGCGTCCAATCGCCGAACACCCGTCCGACGAGATCTGCGAGCTCCCCGTGGCTACCATCACCCGCCGCAATCACGGTAACATTCGCCGGCGCATACGCGGCCGCGTGGTAGCCGGTGATGTCGTCGAGTGTCATCGCCCGCAAGCCGCTCTCCGATCCGATCGAGAGATGTCCGTAGGGATGATCACGATAGACAAGCTCGGTGAAGGCGCGGTCCGCGAGAGCCGGCGGCATGTCGCGGATCTGCACCAGCCGATTCAGCCGCAGATCACGCACGCGCTCGAAGTCTCGCTTGTCGAGCCGCGGCCGGCGCGTCATTTCCGCCACTAGCGCTGCGCCACGGTCGGCAAATCGCGACAGGACGGTGAGGCCGAGCAGCGTGGCATCGGAACCGACCTCGGTATCGAGCTGTGCGCCGATGCGTCCGAGAGCCTCGTGGAACGCGAGCGCGTCCAAGTCACCGCAGCCTTCGTCGAGGAGATCGCCGACCATCGCGGCGAGACCTTCGCGCCCGGCCGGGTCGGCCGCCGAGCCGCGACGGATCAGCACCAGCACGCTGATCAGCGGCACCGCCCGGTGCTCGATCGTCCAGACGCGAAGCCCCGAGGACAGCGATCCTCGACGGATTTCCGGGAACTGGTACGTCGGCAGTTCGCCAAGTTGCGGGAGTGCCGAACGATCGGCGTACTTCACGAAACACTCACCGGCGAAGATCCGGGAAGCGCCAGTTCCGGCCGTCCGGCGGGGACGACACTGAGCGTCACGCGGGTGTCTTGGGACAGCCACTTTCGCGCCGCGCGGGTCAGCACCGCCGCGTCGGCCGCACGATATCTCTCGAGGTCGCGGTTGAAGAATCCCGGATCCTTGAGGAACACGTTGTAGGCATTGAGCTGGTCGGACTTGCCGCCAAATCCGCCGACGGTCTGCAGGCGCGAGATGAAGTGGGCTTCGGCCTGGGCGACGCCCCGCTCGATCTCCTCCGTGGTCATACCATCGGCGGCGACGCGGTCCATCTCGCGAGTGATGGCGGCTTCGAGCTCGGCGAGCGTTCGGCCGGGCGCCACGGTGGCGACGACCTGGAAGTACCCGGCGATCTCGCGAGAGTTCTGCGAAGCGGCGACTTCGGTGGCGACGCGCTGCTCGTAGACGAGCGCGCGATACAACCGTGACGTCTTCCCGCCAGCCAGCACGTCCGCCACCAGGTCCATCGCCGCATCGTCCGCACCAAAGAGGCTGGGTGAATGCCACGCCAGGTAGAGGCGCGGCAGTTCGATGCGGTCCTCGAGCACGAGTCGCTTCTCACCCGTGCGCGGCGCCGGGGCAGCGGGCCGAACGGCAGCGGGCTCGACGCCGGGAGTGAGGTCGCCGAAGTATTTCTCGGCGAGACGCAGCCCTTCGTCGACATCGACATCACCGGCGAGGGTTAGCGAGGCGTTGCGCGGATGGTAGTAGGTCTGAAAGAACTGGCGGACGTCGTCCAGGTGCGCCGCGCGCACATCGGCAGCAGCACCAATGGTCAGCCAGTTGTACGGATGATCTGGCGGATAGAGCTCGCCAAGCAGCGCCGACCCGGCGAGACCGTATGGCCGATTCTCGTAGTTCTGCCGCCGCTCGTTCAGCACCACTTCGCGCTGGTTATTGAATTTGGCGTCCGTCAGCGCCGGCAGGAGGTAGCCCATCCGGTCTGATTCCATCCACAACGCCAGTTCCAGCGCGTTGCGCGGCACGACCTCCCAGTAGTTAGTGCGGTCGGCGTTGGTCGAACCATTCAATGAGGCGCCGGCGTCCTGAAGCGGTTGGAAGTAGCCGTGATCGTAGTGTTCGGAGCCTTCGAACATCAGGTGCTCGAAGAGATGGGCGAACCCAGTCCGCCCCGGCACCTCATTCTTCGATCCGACGTGATACCAGACGTTGACCGCCACGATCGGGCAGTTGCGGTCCTGGTGCACCAGCACGTCCAGACCATTGTCGAGCGTGCGGTGAGTAAAAGGTATGTCCATCAGTAGGCAATCAAGGCGCGCTCGCGGCGCGGGTCCGCGCCCCCGCGAAGCCGTCCGGTGACCGGGTCCACTCCGGCGGCGACGACGCCGGTCGACATTCCGTATGGCGCACGGATGCGGAGAACGTGACCGCGGGCGCGAAGCTCCTCGATCACCGCCGCCGGGAGTGTCAGCTCTACTTCGAGCACGCCTGGCTGGGCGCGATGGTCATCGAACGAGCTTTGCGGATGCAGCGAGTTGATGCGCGGCGCTTCGATCGCTGCCTGAACGTCCAGGCCGAAGTCGATGATGTTGAGGAGGACGAGCAGGATCTGCTGGTCCTGGCTGTCGCCGCCGGGCGTCCCGATCGCGAGGAAGGGCTTACCGTCCTTGAGGACGACCGTCGGTGTCAACGTCGTCCGCGGACGCTTCCCGCCGGCGAGGACGTTGGGGCTCGCCGGATCGAGACGAAAGGCCTGCATCCGGTTGCTCATCGGCACGCCGGTATCGCCGGCGACAAACGCGCCACCCAGCAACCAGCCGGAACTCGGCGTCGCGGAGAACAGGTTCCCGTCACGATCCACGACCTCGATCGCTGTCGTGTCACCAGGCTCGCGTGCCGGCTCGCCGGTGAGTTGCGGAACCGTGATGTTCAGCATCGCAGCGCCCCGCACGGGATCACCGGGCCGATGCTCAATGCTGGCGCGCTTGGGATCGATCAATCCGCGCCTGACGGCCGCGTAGTTCGACGACAGGAGCGCCGCGCCCGGCACCTTCACGAAGTCAGGATCGCCGTAATAGTGATCGCGATCCGCGTACGCGAGCTTGATGGCTTCCGCGATGGTGTGCAGAGCGTCGGCCGAGCCGATCCCCATCTTCGCGAGGTCGAACCCTTCGAGGATCTCGAGTGTCTGCAGCAGCACGGGACCCTGGTTCCAGAAGCCCGCCTTGTGGACGGTGTAACCGCGGTACTCGGTCGATACCGCCTCTTCAACCTTTCCCTGGTAGGACGACAGGTCCTCATCCGACATGACGCCCCCGGCGGCGCGGACCGCTGCCGTCATGCGCTGGGCGATCGATCCTTTGTAGAACGCATCGCGCCCGGCCCGGATCCCGTCCGCACGCGTTCCCCCGCTGGCGCGGGCTGCCTCCTCCGCGGCCGCGAGCGCGCGCAGCGTCGCCGCGAGGTTCGGCTGTCGGAACATCTGCCCGGCTGGCGTAACCTTACCGTCCGGATAGTAGGTTCGAATCGACCATTCGTAGGGTTCAGATCCTTGGCGCTCCGTCCGCAGATAGTTCTCGAGGAACGCGTACATCGGGAAACCGTCGGCGAGGGGAATCGCGGGTGCGAGCACCTCGGCGAGCGACTTCGTTCCATACTTCTCGAGCGCGAGCGCCGCGGCATCCACGACTGCAGGAATCGTGGCGCCGTGCGGACCGTTGCCGGGGATGGCATCCTTACCGGCGAACGTGGCCGGCGAGGCCGCGTTCGGCGCCGGTCCCTGGCCGTTGATGACGACGACGCGCTTGTCTTTTGCGGAGTAGATGATGATGGGCGACTCACCACCGAGTCCGAAGTGCGAGATCTCAACGACGGCTGCGGCGAAGATCGACGCGACGCCGGCATCGATCGCGTTGCCGCCCGCTGCAAGCAGCTGCGCACCGGCCTCGGCCGAGAACGTCCGGCCGGCGGCGACGACAGCGTTGTCGGCGCGCACCTCGGATCGCAACGGACGCGGCGCGTTCTGGCGGGCAACAACAGGCACCGCGAGACACGCTGTCACTGCGGCAATTACAACAGCCGCGGCCCCACGCGCTCGATTGCAGGCGATCACAACTTGAATCCTACTGGCAATCTCGCGGATCGTAAACCAATGGTTCAGCCGTCATCGACGCCGGCGCGGATGCTCGCGCTCGTGTCTATCGGGGTGTTCCTCGGCATGACCCTGTGGTTCTCAGCGACCGCGGCCTCCCCGAGGATCAGCGCTGAACTCGGGCTGACCGCAATCCAGGCGGCGTGGCTCACGATTGGCGTGCAGGGTGGGTTTGTGATCGGCACCCTGATCAGCGCCATCCTCAATCTCGCCGACGTCTTCAACGCACGGCGGCTGTTTGCTGCCGGCTGTGCCCTTGGCGCGGCGGCCAACGCGGCCATCGCGATGACCACGGACGTCAATTCGATCATCGCGCTGAGGTTCCTCACCGGTGCGGCGCTCGCCTGTGTCTACCCGCCGGCGATGAAGATTGCGGCGGGCTGGTTCAAGGAGCGGCGCGGAATGGCACTCGGGGTCCTCGTGGGCGCTGTCTGTCTCGGCTCCGCGTTCCCGCACCTGCTTGCCTGGAGCGCGACGACGGTGCAGTGGCGCACCCTGATGTTCGCCTCGTCGCTGCTTGCGGTTGCCGGCGGGTTCCTGGTGTGGCTCACCGTGAAAGATGGTCCGCACGTGGCCGCCTCCGCTCCTTTCGATCCTCATGCGATCGGCTCCGTCGTCCGCAATCGTGGCGCGCGCCTCGCCACCTACGGATATCTCGGTCACATGTGGGAGCTCTACGCGGTGTGGGCGTGGATCCCGGCATTTGCTGCGGCATGGTTGACGCAGGCGAGCGTTGCACCAGAGCGCACCGGATCGCTGGTCGCCTTTGTCGCCATCGCGAGTGGCGCGATCGGCTGCGGCGTCGCAGGCGTGTGGGCCGACCGCTGGGGG
>JACDDJ010000219.1 GCA_013817065.1 Acidobacteriota bacterium | reverse complement strand
CTTGGGGTTCAAGTACCCGCCGGTCCCGCCGAAGGTGTAGTCCTTGACGGTGACGCTTGGCGGGAACGCCATTGTTGCCTCGCGGAATCGCCCGAGGTCGAACTGGTGCACGGCTGGTTGTTCGTATACGAGCTCGCCGCGCTGTTTCAAAGTGTTCCGGTAGTACTGAACGATCTCGGCGAAAGGCGCATTCGTGCCGTAGAGGTAATAGCGCTGCCCCATCCCGGCGTCGTAAGAGGTTATGAACTGGGCGGCGGGATAGATCGTCACGCCAAGTGACCCGGGAGCCGGCTCGGCTGCGCTCTGCGGTGCGGCCGGGGCTGCGGTTTGCGGCGGCCCGCTCGGCGCGGCGACCGGCGGTGGCGCTCCGGGGGCACCGGGCTTTGGAAACGGCTGCGGGACCTGCGCGCTGGCGGAAGTCACCAGCGAAGTCACCAGGAGCAGGAGTGGGGGCATCGTCCGCATGCTCCTATTATAAAGAAATGATCGAGCTGATCGGGTACTGCAAATCGGAATCGAGCGCGCTCAGACGCGACATCGAGGCGCTGGTCCGCCTCGAATCCCCAAGCGACGACAAAGCCGCGGTCGACCGTTGCGGTGACGCCCTGGTCTCGATGCTGGACGCCGCCGGCGGCCGCGTGGCGCGGTTGCCGCAGGAGAATCGCGGCGATCACGTCCGGGCTGAATTCCCCGGTGGTCCTCGCCGCGTCCTGATCCTTGGCCACTTCGACACCGTGTGGCCGGTCGGGCAGATCGAGAGGATGCCGATCCGGGAAGAGGACGGCCGGCTTCATGGGCCGGGTGTCTATGACATGAAAGCGTCCATTGCGATCGCGCTGCTGGCTGTTCGCGCGCTGGAGGTCCACGGCCAGGCACGGCCGCGGATCGTGATGCTCTGGACGACGGACGAAGAGGTCGGAAGCGCGACCTCCCGTGCCTTGATTGAAAGCGAAGCCCGTGAGAGTGATGCCGTGCTGGTGGCCGAGCCGTCCTTGCCAGGCGGCGCCTGCAAGACCCAGCGAAAAGGATGCGGTGAGTTCAACCTCAAGGTCCACGGCATTTCTGCGCATGCGGGGATCGATCCGCGGCTGGGCGCGAGCGCGGTGCATGAACTCGCGAGACTGATCCTCGCGGTCGAGAAGCTGGCCGACCCTGACCGGGGTGTTAGCGTGAACGCCGGAGTGATCAGCGGGGGGACGCGGCCGAACGTCATTGCTGAAACCGCCGAAGCCGCCATCGATGTCCGAGCCCCGACGATGGCGGATGCGGCACGCCTGGACGAGCAGTTTCGGAAGCTGCAGGTGACCGATCCACGGGTGAAGATCGAGGTCACCGGCGGTTTCGAGCGGCCGCCCCTGGAACGCACCCCCGGAGTAGCGCGTCTTTATCTACAGGCGCGAGACGTGGCCCGCGCACTTGGCCGTGATCTCGGGGAAGGCGGCACCGGAGGCGGCTCCGATGGGAACTTCACCGCGGCGCTCGGTGTGCCGACCCTGGATGGGCTCGGCCCGGACGGCGCCGGCGCGCACGCGCTGCACGAACACGTGTTGCTCGCCGACTTGCCGTGGCGAGCGGCGTTCATGGCCGCCCTGCTGCAAGGCATTAACGGCGGGGCAGAGTAAAATATAGATATGGCTAACGGTGTTAAGACAGTTCTGTTACTTGGCGCGCTCAGCGGCATCCTGCTCGTCCTCGGCGAGCTCGCCGGCGGCTCACAGGGCCTGGTGATCGCGTTTGCGTTCGCGGTCGTCATGAACATCGGCTCGTACTGGTTCTCGGACAAGATTGTCCTGCGGATGTATCGGGCCAAAGAAGTCGGCGCCGAGCACCCGCTGTACCAGAGCGTGGCTCGGCTCGCGCAGCGCGGCGGTCTGCCGATGCCCAAGGTCTACATCATTCCAGACTCCTCGCCGAACGCCTTCGCGACCGGACGCAACCCATCGCACGCGGCCGTCGCAGCAACCGAGGGGATCATCCAGGTGCTCAGCACCGAGGAGCTCGAAGGGGTGATGGCGCACGAACTCGCGCATGTGAAGAACCGCGACATCCTGATCAGTTCGGTGGCGGCAACCATTGCGGCGGCGATCATGATGTTCGCGCGCATGGCGATGTTCATGGGCGGAAGCCGTGACGATCGTGGCGGCGGTTCCAATCCGATCGTCATGCTCGCGATGATGATCCTTGCGCCGATTGCCGCGCTCTTCGTGCAGATGGCGATCTCGCGATCGCGCGAGTTCGCTGCGGACGCGACCGGTGCGCAGATTGCCGGCAACCCCTACGGCCTTGCCAATGCGCTTCGGAAGATCGAGGCGGTGGCCAAGCGCGTTCCGCTCGAGGCGAATCCGGCGACGGCCCACATGTTCATCATCAAACCGTTCGCCGGCACCGGCATTTCCGCTCTTTTCAGTTCGCACCCGCCCACCGAGGCGCGCGTTCGCGCCCTGCTCGGCACCATCTAGTAGTAACGCGGCACCACCGTTGGGTCGCGCGCGTCCTCCAGCCCGGAGACGCGCGCGATTGGCATCGCGTTTCCCACACCCACTTTATCCTTCGCCCTCAATCAGTTAACGGCATTGCCCCGGGCCTGCGCCATGGCGCGGTCCTTGCTCTCGCTATGGCAGGATCGTTTTTCTGGGAGGCAATCGTGGAGGACTTCGACATCCCTCAGAACAAGCTGGCTGAGTCAGCCGAGCGAATTGTCGGCCGCGCGCTGGACGAGGCCCGCCGCAGAGAGCATGCACTCCTCACCAACGAGCACGTCTGCCTCGCCTTCGCACAAGTCGAGTGGGACATGTTCGGCGAGGTCATGCGAGATCTCGAGCTGAACCCGCACGAGATCCTTCAGGCGCTCGAAGAGCATCTGCGGCTGCTGCCGAACGTGCCCGGACGCGACCTGCGCGTCGCGCCATCAACCAAGCTGCTCTTCAAACTGGCACTGCTGCATGCGAGCCGGTCGGGGCGCCACACGATCGAAGCGACCGACCTCTTCTCGGCGATCTTCGAAGAGACTCAAGGCATCCCTGTCTCCATCATTCGTCGTCATGGCATCGAGCCTGAGACACTCGTGTCACGGCTCGCCACGCGCATGCGCGATCACGAGATCCGCGACGAGCGGCTGAAGAAGCGATTCGAGCTGCCGCCGTTCCTGAAGCATTTCGCCACCAACCTCAATCAGCTGGCACGCCAGGACAAGATTCCGCCGGTCTTTGGTCGCGACTACGAGATGGACCAGGTCCTCGAGATCCTGTGCCACCGCGAGCGCGCCAACTCCGTGCTGTTACTCGGCGAGCCTGGCGTCGGCAAGACCGCAATCGCCGAAGGATTGGCGCGACGGATCGAGTTCGAGCCGGAGAAGATCCCGGTACGACTGCGCGACTGCCAGATCGTGAACCTCCAGATGAACACAATGGTGGCGGGCACGATGCTGCGCGGGATGTTCGAGGATCGCATCCAAAACGTAATACGCGAGATCAAGGAGCGCCCGAACCTGATCCTGTTCATCGACGAAGTCCACACGATGATCGGTGCCGGCTCGGCGCTGGGTGCGCCATCGGATGCGGCCAACGTGTTCAAGTCGGTGCTTGCCCGCGGTGAGGTCCGCATCGTCGGTGCAACCACTCAGAACGAATACAAGGAGTTCATCCAGGAGGACGAGGCGCTGGCGCGCCGCTTCCGCCCGGTTCATATCTGCGAGCCGACGATCGAGCAGACGCGTACCATCCTCTACAACCTTCGGTCGCGACTGGAGCGGAACTACTCGGTGCGCATTCAGGATGAAGCGATCGAGACGGCACTCGAAATGTCGCCCAGGTACATGCGGCACCTGCAGCTGCCCGACAAAGTCATCGGGTGGCTCGACACAGCCGCGGTCAAAGCCGAGATCGCGAGGCGCTGGGAGGTCACCAGTGCCGACGTCGTCAACGTCATCTCGAAGATTGCGCGCATCCCGGAAGACATGGTCTTCCGCGAGGTCACCGACCGCTTCCGCAACGTCGAGGATCAACTGGGAACCCGGGTCGTCGGTCAGCGCGATGCGATCGACGCGGTGGCGCGGCGCCTGGTGCTGAACAAAGGTCCGCTGAAGGACGGCTTCGACCGGCCCGACGGCGTGCTGCTGTTCCTCGGTCCGACAGGAGTCGGCAAGACCGAGCTCGCTAAGTCGGTCGCCGAGTTCCTGTTCGGCGACGAGAAGAAGATGATCCGCGTCGACATGTCCGAGTACCAGGACGGCGCGGTGGCGGTGGACAAGTTGATCGGCATGCCCCGAGGGATCGTCGGATCCGAGCGTGGCGGTGTTCTCACCAACCAGCTGAAAGACAGCCCCTACTCGGTGATCCTCCTGGACGAAGTCGAGAAGGCCAGCCCCAGCATGTTGAACCTGTTCCTGCAGGCCTTCGACGAGGGCTGGGTGACAGACGGCCGCGGTAAGCGCGTCTATCTCAGTGATGCGATCGTCATCATGACGTCCAACATCGGGTCGGAGTGCTTCCGCAAGTTGAGCAGCCCGCTTGGTTTCTACTCCAAGCAGATCGGCGTGGAACAGGTGCAGGGCGAAATCTCGAGGGAGCTCGAACGCCGCTTCACGCCGGAGTTTCGCAACCGCATCGACGAAGTGATCGTCTTCCGTCCACTCTCGAAGGACGAAGTACGACAGATTGCGGTGCTGCAGATCGCAAAGATCGAGAAGTCGCTCGCGAAGAGCCGGCGCACGCTGACGGTGACGCCCGACGCACTGGAGCAACTCGTGACCGAGGGCTACAGCCTGGCTTACGGTGCGCGGTTTCTCAAGCGTGTCATCGAGAGCCGGATCAAGCTTCCGATCAGCCAGCGCTGGACCGAGGGCCGCGGCTTCACCGCCACGTTGCGCGACGGAAAGATCGAGATCGAAGTGACGAGCGAGAGCGGACGCTTCGCACTGGCGGCGACGGCATAAGCCGCAAACGAAAATCTTCACATGGTGCTCGCGGGTGCCGCCCGCGAGCGCTGTCGTCGTCCTACTCCCAGTTCAAATCTGACTGCTCGGGTTTCACGGCCTCCGGCTCTGTTTCCGCCGCGTCGACGGGACGTTTCCGTCGATTCAGGTCGTGGCGATCCTGGAGCACGCCGATCATGCCGCGCACCTGGGTGATGTAGTCGGGCTTCGCGTACGCGCCAGCGTAGAGGCGGTTATAGCCGTCAACCATGTGGGGGAACTCCGCGGCGAGGAACCCCATGAAGTGGTCTTTCGTCCCGCCCTTGAGATACATCACGTTTGCTCCCATGAACGCAGCGCCGTGATCCGCCGCCGCTTTGATGGTCGCTTCGAGCTTGGCTGGATCGGTCGTGAAGCCGGGAACCACCGGCGCCATTAGCACTCCGACGTTCACGCCTGCATCGCGCAGCCTTCGGACCGCACGGAGCCGTTGCAGCGGATGCGCGGTTCCCGGCTCGAGCGCGCGCCATGCGTCCTCGTCCACCGTGGGGACGCTCACGTAGACGGTGCATCCCGCGGTGCGCCCGATATCGGCAAGAACATCGGCATCGCGAACAACCATCGGCCCCTTCGTCACGAGCGCGACCGGATTGTTGACCGCAGCGAGCGCCAGGAGAGATCGACGCGTGAGTTGATATTGCCCCTCGATCGGCTGGTACGGATCGGTCGCGGTCCCGACCGCCACTTGCTCTCGCTGCCACGACGGTTTGTCGAGCTCGCGCTTCAATACTTCGACGAGATTTACCTTCACGAAAATGAAGGAGGAGAAGTGATCGTCCGGACCAAGTTCGAACTGCGTCTGATACCTGCGCGCGAAGCAGTAGTGACAGGCGTGCGTGCATCCGCGATAGGGATTCAGCGTCCACTTGAACGGCATCCCCTTGACCGGATTGAGCGCCGAGCGGCAGGTAATCTCCTGGTAGCTCGCAGCATCGGCGCGGCGCTGGGCTTCGTCCATCGCTACCGCGGCACCGGCCTCCCGCACTCTGAGCGCTATGGTGCGGCTGGTAGGTTTCTGCTGGAGGTCGAAGAATGCGGGCTGTGCAGCCATGTTTCGTCTAATTTTCGCCCCCGAAGTGGTGGCTGTCAAGCGCGAGCGTCAGAAGACGTAAGAGAGCGCGAAACCTACTTGGGCGACGAACATCATTCGATACATGTGCGCCCAGGAAACATGGTTCGCGTCGATCGCGAGCTCTTCCGGTTTTCGCAGCATCAGGTAACAGACATATGAGCCGTAGAGCGTCATGAATGCGGCGAGGCCCTGCAGCATCCAGAAGTGTCCGGTGAGGATCCCGGCGAAAGCCCCGTACGAGATAAGCAGGAAGGGCAGTACGAAAGACGGAGAAATCATCCACGCGGCACGCCGCACGCCGTAGAGGATTGGCAACGTCCGGCACCCGCCTCGCTCGTCACCCTCCATGTCGGCGAAATCCTTTGTCGTCGATGCGCCGAGCAGGAACAGGCCGAAGATCGCGCCGATGAACCACGGTTCGACCCCCCAGATCGTTTTGATGCAGGACCAGCCCGCAACCTTCAGAAGAACGCCGCGCGGGATCGCGATAGTGATGTTGGCCCATAGCCCGCGCTCCTTGGTGCGGAGCGGCGGACACGAATAGGCGAAGGTCAGGACTGCGGCGATCAGTACGATCCAGAAGCATTCGTGGCGGCCGCCCGGCGCGATCAGCCACGCGAGCGTCAGCGCCACCGCGTATGCAATCCACGTGAAGACCCAGGCCTCGCGGATCGACAGGCGTCCACTCGTCAGCGGACGCTGCGGTTTGTTGATGCGGTCGATCGCGAGATCGTAGATCTGGTTGAGGGCGTTGCTGCCGGCGTTGAGAACCATCGCCATTACTGCGCCCAGGGCGGTGTAAGTCAGCAGAGCTGACGTCCACGGGTCCGCGGGCGCCGCCCCGGACGCCGTGATGGCGCCAGAGACGACGCCGAGCGCGGGCGCGACCAGCGTAAAGGGGCGAGACAGCTCCAGCCAGAGCGCTCCGCGTGGGCCGCCCGTCATAGGCTTTGCGCCAGCTTTATTGCCACAAACGCGGCGACGCTGGTGTTGATGAAGTTCAAGACGTCATTGTTGACCACGCCGCGCTCCTCGATTGTCGCGCCAAGGGCACTCTCGACGAGGGCGCCCACGGTGGCGGCCGCGACAACGACCCAGACACTCGACAGTGCCACCAGTCCGAGTCCCCAGGCGGCGAGCGTGAGGAGGACTGCGCTCCCCAGCCCGGCCAGCGTTCCCTCGAGCGACATCGCGCCTGAAGTGCCTGGCGGCACCCGCCGCATGGTCGTCAGCAGGAAGGTCCGG
>JACDDJ010000006.1:21133-21426 GCA_013817065.1 Acidobacteriota bacterium | reverse complement strand
GGCGAAAGCTCCAGCGCGCTGGCGGGAGGAGCTCACGGAGGACTATCGCCGCATGATCTATGCGGAGAGTGCGCTCGCCGTGCAAAAGGCGCGAGGCAGCTTCACCAAGAAATGGCGGCTGCGGTGCCCCGCGGTGGTCGCCAGTCTCGAGGAAGCGGGCGACGAGCTGTTTACGTTCGTTCGCTTCCCGATCGCGCAGTGGAAAACGTTGCGCACCACCAACGCCTTGGAACGGATCAACGAGGAATTCCGCCGACGGGTGAAGACGCAAGGCAGTCTGCCCAGCCAGGACG
>JACDDJ010000006.1:0-21123 GCA_013817065.1 Acidobacteriota bacterium | reverse complement strand
GCGGGCAGATCAGATTGCGAGCCTTAGTGGGGTATCACGACATGGGCAAAGTGACGGAACGGCCGGCCGCATAATTACGCGACGGATGGACGCGCGATACTTTTCCACCAGTTGACAGACACCACCCGATCAGAGGCTCGCCCGTTCGGAAGACGAGGAGTTCAGCAAGGAACATCATGCCGACGCCATTTGAACATCTCGCCGAACTCAATCGCCTTGTGCACGAGCCGTCGCGGCTCGCGATTCTGACGGCACTCTCCGCCTGCGACAAGGCCGACTTCCTCTTTCTGCTGAACATCACCGGGTTGACGAAGGGGAATCTCTCCAGTCACCTTTCCAAGTTGGAGCAGGCGAATCTCGTTGCGATCGAAAAGGCCTACGACGGCAAGCAGCCGATCACCTACGCGATGCTCACGCCCGAAGGGCGAGAGGCGCTGAAGGAACACTGGGACCGTCTCGAGCGCATCCGCAAAGGTGCCAAGGCACTCAGGCCGTTGAAGACGACCGGCTGAGTCGCCGCACCCTCGGCGCGAGGTCCGCCCGCACCCTCTGCGTCAGTCTGACGGCACCCTCGGCGTCAGTCTGCCCGCACCCTGAGCGTCAGTCCCTCCGCACCCTTGGCGTAAGTCCCCCGCACCCTCAGCGAAGCCCCCCCGCACCCTGGGCGTAAGTCCCCCTGCACGTCGGGCGTAAGTCCCTCCGCACCCTGAGCGAAGCGCCCCCGCACCCCCAGCGTAAGTGCCAGCACCCTCAGCGTTGGTGCTACAATGACGGGTTCCTGATGTTCCTCGATCTCAGCCAGCTGCATGGGGCAGCCAAGCACTACGAGCGCCGCTTTGAGCCCTCGGCCTTCGACCCGCCGGACGAAGACTACCGCGTCGCTGGGCCCGTCGGGCTCGTCGTGGACGTCGAAAAGGCCGGCGGAAATGCCTTCAGGGTCACCGGGCATGTCACGACGAAACTGATGCTCGAGTGCGGCCGATGTCTCGAGGAGTTCGAGCTGCCGATCGACAGCCGTTTCGAGCTCCGGTATGTGCCGGCGGTCGATGCGGCAACCGAACCGGAGCGAGAGATTGCCGAGGACGACCTGGCCACCGCGTTCTATCGCGAAGGCACGCTGGATGTCATCGAAATGCTGCGCGAGCAATTCCAGCTCGCGCTGCCCATGAAACCGCTGCACGACGAATCGTGCCGCGGACTGTGCCCCATCTGCGGGGCGAACCTGAACCGCACCGAATGCGGCTGCACGCCGAAATGGGAAGACCCCAGGCTGGCGCCGCTCAAGGGGCTGTTGTCCCCCGAGAAGGAGAGTTAACGACGATGCCTAATCCTAAACGGCGGCACTCGAAGAGCCGCACTGCCAAGCGCCGCACCCACGACACGCTGAAGCCGATCCCGGTCGGAACCTGCCCCCAGTGCCAGGAGTCCAAGGTGCCGCACCAGGTCTGCAGCAACTGCGGCTACTACAAGGGCCGGCAGGTCAAGGCCGTCCCCGAGGCATAAACAATTCCCGGCTCCCAGCTCTCGCTGGCAGCTGACAGCGGGAAGTTGAATTGCGCATAGCCATCGACGCCATGGGCGGCGATGACGCTCCCGGCAGCATCGTCGACGGGGCGCTCGTCGCGGCTCGGCATCTTCAGATCGGGCTCCTGCTGGTCGGTGACTCGGCACTGATCGAGCGGGAGCTGGCCCGGCATCCAGGCGCCGGCGCCCTCGACATCCAGATCCTTCACACCTCCGAACACGTCGGTATGGCGGAGCAGGCCTCCGCCGCCCTGCGGCGCAAGCCGTGTGCCTCGATAAAGCTCGCCGCCGAGGCGGTCCGCGACGGGCGCGCCGATGCCTTCTTCAGCGCCGGCCACACCGGCGGCGCCGTGATGGCGGCGATCAGCACCTTCGGCCGCCTCGCTGGCGTTGACCGTCCGGCCCTCGCGACTCTCGTTCCAACGCGACAGCAACCCGCTGTGCTGCTCGATTCGGGGGCGACGGTCGAGTGCCGCCCTCAGCATCTCGTCCAGTTCGCGGTGATGGGGGCCGCGTATGCGCGCATCGCCCTGGGCTGCGAGCACCCCCGCGTTGGGCTGCTGTCGGTAGGGGAGGAAGAAGGCAAGGGGAACGAGCTCACCCGCGAGGCGCATCAACTGTTGAAGTCTGCGCCGGTGCACTTTGTCGGCAATGTCGAAGGCCGGCACGTCTACGCCGGCGACGCGGACGTCATCGTCTGCGACGGCTTCACCGGCAATGTGACGCTGAAGATCAGCGAGGGCCTCGTCGAGACTGTTGAGGCACTACTTCAGGCCGAACTGCAATCGACGTTCGGCTCGCAGATCGGTTACCTGCTGTCGGCGCAGGCATTCCGGCGCTTCCGCAAACGTCTCGACTACTCGGAATATGGTGGTGCGCCGCTGCTCGGCATCGACGGCATCTGCATCGTCGGGCACGGACGGTCGTCACCCAAAGCGGTGAGGAATGCGGTCACGATGGCGGCCAAGGCGGTGCGCGAAGGGTTGACCGAGAAGCTCGGCGCCGAAACGCTGGCGCTCGGGCGCTGACGAGAGGCTCGAGGGTACGCTATCCTTCGCTGTTTGGCTTTTATATGATGGACCTTACGGGGCGCATCGCGCTGGTGACCGGCGCCTCCCGCGGGATCGGCAAGGCGATCGCCGCGCGGCTCGCCGCCCGCGGCGCACACGTGGTGGCGGCGGCGCGTGGTGAGAACGCGAAGACGGTGGCCGAAGAGATCGTTGCAGGCGGCGGAGTTGGCGAGTTCATTTCACTCGACGTGACCGAGGCCGGCGCTGGTGCGGATGCGGTCGCCGGCGTGGTCAAGCGTCACGGACGCATCGACATCCTCGTGAACAACGCCGGCATCGCGAAGGACCAGCTGATGCTGCGCATGAAACGGGACGACTGGGACGACGTGCTCGGCACGAACCTGACCGCAGCATTCGTGCTGACGCAGGCAGTCCTGAAGCCGATGTTGAAACAGCGCGCCGGGCGCATCATCAGCATCAGCTCAGTGGTCGGACAGGGCGGCAACGCCGGACAGGCGAACTACGCCGCGTCCAAGGCAGGCATCATCGGGTTCAGCAAGGCCGTCGCGCTGGAGGTTGCCTCGCGCGGCATCACGGTGAACGTCGTGGCTCCGGGGCTCATCCAGACCGACATGACGCGCGCTATAACCGAGAGCGCTCACGAAGAGTGGGCCTCGAAAATCCCGCTCAAGCGGCTCGGCACGCCGGATGACATCGCGGCCGCCGTCTGCTTCCTCGCATCTGACGAGGCGTCGTATATTACGGGGCAGGTTCTGGCCGTCAATGGCGGAATGTACATGTAGGAGGGGCTGAATGGCCGTCGCGGACAAAGTTAAAAGCATCATCGTGGAACAGCTCGGCGTGGACGAAGAGGAAGTAACGCCGGATGCGTCCTTCGTGGACGACCTCGGCGCCGACTCGCTCGACACCGTGGAACTCGTCATGGCGTTCGAAGAGGAGTTCGGAATCGAAATCCCGGATGACGACGCCGAGAAGATTACGCGCGTCAAGGAAGCGATCGAATACATCGAGTCGCACAGCAAGAAGAAGTAGCGGACCGTTCGGGAAACGGTTCAAGAAGGGGGAAGCTACGTGAGCAGGCGAGTGGTCGTGACGGGCGCCGGCATCGTGTCGCCGCTCGGCATCGGCACCGAGGCGAACTGGGAAGCGCTGTGCGCCGGGCGAAGCGGGATCGGTCCGATCACGCGCTTCGATGCGTCGCAGTTTTCGGCGCGCATTGCGGGCGAAGTCAAGGACTTCGACCCGCTGCGTTTCATCGATAAAAAAGACGTCAAGAAAATGGACGTCTTCATCCAGCTCGCGATTGCGGCCTCGCAGTTCGCGATGGACGACGCGAAACTGACGATTGCGCCTGAATTCGCGACGCGGGCGGGCGTGTTCATCGCGTCCGGCATCGGCGGCTTCAGCACCATCGAGCGCGAGCACAAAGCGCTGCTCGAGGGCGGACCGCGGCGGATCTCGCCGTTCTTCATCCCCGCGACGATCATCAACCTGGCGGCCGGCCAGGTGTCGATCCGTTTCGGCGCCAAGGGCCCGAACTCGGCGACCTGCACGGCGTGCTCGGCCTCGGCGCACGCCATCGGCGACGCGTTCGAGATCATCAAGCGTGACGACGCGGACGTCATGATCGCGGGCGGATCCGAGTCGGCGATCACGCCGATGGGTGTGGGTGGGTTCGCGGCTATGCGGGCGCTGTCGACCCGCAACGACGATCCGCAGCACGCCAGCCGTCCGTTCGATCGCGACCGTGAAGGGTTCGTGATGGGCGAGGGCGCGGGCGTGATCGTGCTCGAGGAACTCGAGTTCGCGAAGCGCCGCGGCGCGCCGATCTACGCCGAGCTCGTCGGCTACGGGATGACCGCCGACGCCTTCCACATCACCGCACCATCCGAGGACGGCGACGGCGCCGCGCGCGTGATGGAGATGGCAATCAAGCGGGCGGGGATCACCCCGGATCAGGTCGACTACGTCAACGCCCACGGCACATCGACCCCCTACAACGACAAGCTCGAGACGCTCGCGATCAAGCGGGTGTTCGGCGAGCATGCCTACAAGGTGGCGATCTCGTCCACCAAGTCGATGACCGGGCACCTGCTGGGTGCGGCCGGTGGCGTGGAAGCGGCGATCGCGGTGCTCGCGATCCGCCACCAGGTGATTCCACCGACCATCAACTACGAAACACCCGATCCTGAGTGCGACCTCGACTACGTGCCGAACCAGAAGCGGGAAGCGAAGATCGACTATGTGCTGTCGAATTCGTTCGGCTTCGGCGGCACCAACGCGGCGCTCCTGTTCAAGAGATTCGCCGACTGACACCGTGCCGGCGACTGCAACTGGCCTGCGGCCAACACGACGCCTCGACGACGCAACGACTCTACGGTCTCGTTCGATGTGGTTTTCGTCGTGTCATCGTGTCGCCGTGCCATCGTGCTTTGCCGAAGGCCTGTTCGTAACGACGTTCTCCGTGTAACCTTATGAAAATCGCTGTCTGCATCAAACAAGTCGTCACGCGCGAGTGGCAGCTCCGGGTGAACGAGGGAAAGACCTGGATCCGTGATCAGGACGCCAGCTTCGAGCTGAACGAGCCGGATGCCTATGCGCTGGAAGAGGCGCTGCGGCTGAAGGAGAAGCACGGCGGGGAAGTGGTCGTCGTCTCGGCCGGCCCGGCTCGCGCGGCGCAGGTGCTGCGCGAAGCGCTGGCTCGCGGCGCCGATCGCGGTATCCACGTCGAGTCCGACGCGCTGGCTTCGGCGGATGCGTTCGTCGTCGCTGATGCGCTCGCAAACGCCATTCGTGAAGAGCAGTTCAACCTGGTGCTCACCGGCCTGCAGTCAGATGACCAGGGCTTCGGCCAGGTCGGGGTCGTCCTCGCCGAGCAGCTCGGCATGCCGCACGCGACCATCATCATGGAGGTGCAGGCTTCGGATTCCGGCCTGCGCGTGAAGCGCGAGCTGGAGGGCGGCTGGTTCCAGTGGATGACGCTGCCGCTGCCGGCACTCCTCACGATCCAGAGCGGTATCAACCAGCTGCGCTACGCCACGCTCAAGGGCATCATGGCGGCGAAGAAGAAGGAAATCCGCAAGGTCGCCCCGGCCGCCGGGGCGAGCGCCGCGCAGACCATCGTCAGCGTCTACTTCCCCGAGAAGGGCAAGAAGACACAGATGCTGCCGGGATCCGCGGCCGAAGCGGCCAAGGCGCTGGTGCAGAAGTTGCGCGACGAAGCGAGGGTGATCGCATGATTTTGGTAGTTGCTGAACAGCGCGAGGGAAAGCTCAATCGCGCGTCATGGGAGACGATTGCCGCCGCGCAGCAGCTTGGCGGTGATCTCAAGGTGGCGGTGGTTGGCTCCGGTGCGGACGCCCTGGCGGGGGAACTGGCCGCGGCGGAAGCAACCGAGGTCATCGCGGTCGACGCCGCTGCGCTGGGTGACTACACGGCGGACGGGTATGTGACCGGCCTTGCCTTGCTGATCGAGGCCGAGGGGCCGTCGCATGTCTTCTTTCCTCACACCTATCAGACACGCGACTTTGCGCCGGCGCTCGCGGCGCGCATCGGCCGTGCGCTGATTACCGACGTCACCGGCATCAAGAAGGACGGGGCACGAACGCTCTACGTCCGGCCTGTGTTCCAGGGCAAGATGAACGCGGACGTCGCCGCCGAGGGGCCGGCACCGCATCTCGTCACCGTCCAGATCGGTGCGTTCCGCGCCGATGCAGCCAGGCGTGGCGCCGCTCCGGCCGCGGTGCGCGTATCGAAGGTGTCGGTGGACGCGTCGGCTATTCGGCAGAAGGCCGAGGCTCCCTTCAAGGAAGCCAAGCAGGCGGTTGACCTGTCCCAGGCCGAGCGCATCGTCGCGGTCGGCCGCGGCATCAAGGGCCAGGAGCATCTCAAGCTGGTCGAGGACCTGGCGGCCGCGCTTGGCGCCGAGATCGCGGCCTCGCGGCCCATCTGTGACTCCGGGTGGCTGCCGATGGATCGGCAGATCGGCAGCTCCGGCCAGACGGTTGCGCCGAAGCTGTATCTGGCGCTCGGCATCTCAGGCGCGATCCAGCACCTGGTCGGCATGAAGGGCTCACGTGTCATCGTCGCGATCAACAAGGACGCCGAGGCGCCGATCTTCGAGATCGCCGACTTCGGCATTGCGGGTGACCTGTTCGAGGTGGTGCCCGCGATGATCGCCGAGCTTAAGAGATAGGGTGCCACGGGGTGCTGAAGGGTGCTACAAGGGTGCTGAGGTGCTGCTGCAAGGTGCTGAGCACCTCGAGCACCTCGAGCTCGAGCACCTCGAGCACCTCAGCACCTTGCAGCACCCTTTGCAGCAGCACCCCTGCAGCACCCTTGTGAGCACCTTGTATGCGTGAGACGCTGGAAGTCGATGTCCTGATCGTAGGCGGCGGACCGGCGGGGATGTCTGCCGCGCTGCGGCTGGCCCAATTGCAGAAGGCGCAGGGCGGCGAGCCGCTCCAGATCGCCGTCCTCGAGAAGGCGCGCGAAGCCGGAGCGCACATGCTTTCCGGCGCGATGCTGGATCCATCGGCGCTGAAGGATCTCGTCCCTGACTTCAAGGAGAAGGGCGCGCCGCTTGCGTCCGAGGTTCACCACGAGCAGGTCTACTACCTCACCAAGACCGGCAAGATCCCGTTCCCGATCATCCCGCCGCCTCTCCAGAACCACGGCAACTACATCATCTCGCTCAACCGCTTCGTGAAGTGGATGGCTGGCCTCGTGGAAGCCGAGGGCGTGGACTTTTTCGCCGGCTTCCCGGCATCGGAGATCCTCTACGAGAACGATCGGGTCGTCGGGGTCCGCACCCGGGACCAGGGCATCGATAAGCACGGCGCGAAGAAGTCCACCTTCGAGGCTGGCGTCGACATCCGCGCCAAGGTGACGATCCTCTGCGACGGCGTCCGCGGCAACCTGACCAAGCAGCTGGTCCGCCGGCTCGCGCTCGACGCCGGCAAGCAGCCGCAGCTGTACGCGATCGGCATCAAGGAGTTGTGGGAACTTCCGAAGGACAGGATCAAGCCCGGCACCGTCATCCATTCACTGGGCTATCCACTCAGGATGGAGGAGTTCGGCGGCGCGTTTCTCTATTCGATGCCCGATGGTCTGGTCTCGTTCGGTCTCGTCACGGGCCTCGACTACCGGGATCCGATGTTCGATCCCCACCAGGCGTTCCAGCATTTGAAGCAACATCCGGTGTTTGCGTCGATCCTGCAGGGCGGGACGCTGGTCCGCTACGGCGCGAAGGCGCTGCCGGAAGGCGGCTGGCACACGATCCCGCGGCTCTACGCCGATGGCGTGCTCGTCGCCGGAGACGCGGGCGGGTTCGTGAACTCCATGCGCCTCAAGGGCATTCACCTCGCGATGCGCACGGGGATGCTCGCGGCCGAATCGGCGTTTGACGCAATCCGCGCGAACGACACGTCTGCAGCGCGGCTCAAGGGCTATGAGAGCGCCGTCAACGCCAGCCAGGTGCGGCGGGAGCTGTATCCCGTCCGCAACGTTCATCAGAGCTTCAGCCACGGCCTGCTGCCGGGCATGATGTACTCGGGTCTGTCGCTGGTGACCGGTGGCTGGTGGCTGAAGGATCCGATGCCAGTTGATGCCGGCTACGAGCACATGCAAAAGCTCGCGGATTACTACAGCGGCAACACACCGAACGTCGACGTGCCGATCCGGCCGGCCAAGGTCGACCGGCAGCTCACGTTCGACAAGCTAACCAACGTCCACTACTCCGGCACTCGACACCCGGAGGACCAGCCCTCGCACCTGATCGTCCACGACACGAACATCTGCGCCACCCGGTGCCGCGAGGAGTACGGCAACCCCTGCACGCGCTTCTGCCCGGCCAACGTCTACGAGATGGTCGACGCGGGCGAGGGCAAGAAGAAGCTGCAGATCAACGCCTCGAACTGCGTCCACTGCAAGACCTGCGACATCATGGATCCGTACCAGGTCATCGACTGGGTTCCTCCTGAAGGTGGCGGGGGTCCTCAGTACGAAGGCATGTAGAGCGGAATTGACGATTGCGGATTGCGGACTGACGATTGTCGATTGACCGAACGGTGACGCTGTCCGCCTCTGACCGGCTCAAGGCCGGGGCGATTGCGCTCACCGCTTATCCGCTGATCGCGGCGCTCTGCTGGACTTATCGGTGGCGGGTCGAGGGCGCCGAGCATTACGACAGGGTCACCGCCGCAGGCCGGCAACCGATCCTCGCGCTGTGGCACGGGCGCATCCTGCCGGGTCTCCACTACTTCCGCAACCGCGGAGTGGTCGTCATCACCAGCCAGAATTTCGACGGTGAGTGGATTGCGCGGATCCTTCACAGGTTCGGCTTCGGGACGGCACGAGGCTCCACCTCTCGCGGCGGGGCGCGTGCGCTGGTGCAGATGCGTCGCGACCTGCTGGCGGGGAAGCCGGCCGCCTTCACGGTCGACGGACCCCGAGGTCCAGCCCGGGTCGTACAGCCAGGGGTGGCGTTCCTCGCCGGCGCGACCGGGCATCCGATCCTGCCGTATCACATCGAATCGACTCGCTATTGGACGCTGCGCAGTTGGGACCGCACCCAGATTCCTAAACCGTTCAGCACCGTCGCCCTGGTAATCGGCGCGCCGATAGCGGTCGCGGGAACCGACGATCGGATGCTTGAGAGAACAGTCGCTGAAGTCGAGGAGGCGTTGCGTTCTTTGGAGCAAAGGGCATTGGAGGCGCTACACGGATTCCACGGATGAAACGGATTCAAGACGCGTGCAGAGTATCTTCGTCCGTCCGTGCTATCCGTATATCCGTGATATCCGTGTAACGTGGTAATCATCTCCTCTCCGCGATTCGACGAACACGTCACCCCGCCGGGACATCCCGAGCGGCCGGAGCGTGCCGAGGTGCTGGACGCCGTGGCGGCGGCGTACCGCCAGCGCGGCGGCAGTGTGCTGGAACCGATCGCCGCTACGCGCGAGCAGCTTGCGCGAGTTCACTCCGACGAACACCTGGACCGGATCGCCGCGACCGCGGGGAAGCCGTCCATGCTGGACGCCGACACCTTCACGTCGCCGGCGTCGCACGAGATCGCGCTGCTTGCGGCGGGCGCGATCGTTCAAGCCGCGGCTCACGCGCGGACGACGGGCGAGGTCGCGTTGGCCCTGGTACGTCCTCCAGGGCACCATGCTGAACGCGGTCAGGCGATGGGCTTCTGCCTCTATAACAATGTCGCAGTCGCGGCCGCACAGGCGATTGCGGATGGCCTCGAACGTGTCGCCATCGTCGACATCGACGTCCACCACGGCAACGGCTCGCAGTGGACGTTCTACGACGACCCGCGCGTCCTTTACATCTCGTCTCACCAGTTCCCGTTCTACCCGGGTACCGGCGCCGCTGGAGAGGTGGGGAAGGGCGACGGCGCCGGTTTCACGGTGAACATCCCGCTGGAGGCCGGGGCGACCGACGCGGACTACGACCTCGTGTATCGCGACATCGCGGTGCCGGTGCTGACCCAGTTCGCGCCGCAGCTGACGCTGATATCGGCCGGCTTCGATGCGCACGAGGCAGATCCGCTTGCGTCGATGCGAATGACCGCGACCGGCTACAGGCGGATCGTTCGTCGACTCGAGGCCGCCGCGATGGCGTCCGGCAAGCTCGCGCTGGTGACCGAGGGTGGATACGATCTCGCGGCGCTCCGCGAGTGCCTGGACGGGACGATCGACGTCCTCGCCGCCGACACCGCTGATCTCGGTGACGACCAGGCGCTTCGCTCCATCCCCGCACCGCGTGCGGAGCGCGCTCTCGCGGCGGTGCGCGCCGCCCAGTCCGCGTTTTGGCGTGGACTATAATTTAGACACAGTGTCGGACTACAAACCCCAAATTATCGAGAAAAAGTGGCAGGATCGGTGGCGCGAGACGCGCGCCTTCGAGGTCACCGAGGACCCCGCGAAGCCGAAGTTCTACTGCCTCGAGATGTTTGCGTACCCATCGGGGCACGCGCATGTGGGTCACGTCCGCAACTACATGATCGGCGACGTCGTTGCGCGCATGAAGCGGATGCGCGGCTTCAACGTCCTCCATCCCTTTGGCTGGGATGCGTTCGGCCTTCCCGCGGAGAACGCCGCGATCAAGAACGGCACGCACCCAGAGACGTGGACGTTCGAGAACATCGCCCATATGAAGGGCCAGCTGCAGCGGATCGGCATCAGCTACGCCTGGGAGCGCGAGCTGGCCACGTGCACGCCCGAGTACTACCGCTGGAATCAGTGGATCTTCATCAAGATGCTCGAACGCGGCCTTGCCTACAAGCGCCGATCGAGCGTGAACTGGTGCCCAAGCTGTAACACCGTTCTTGCAAACGAGCAGGTGGTGAACGGCGCCTGCTGGCGCTGCGGCACGACCGTCACGACGCGTGATCTCGAGCAGTGGTTCTTCCGGATCACTCAATACGCCGACGAACTGCTTGCCGGCGCCGAGACGCTCTCGCAGTGGCCCGAGAAGGTGCTGACGATGCAGCGAAATTGGATCGGGCGCTCCGAGGGTGCGCGGCTCGAGTTCGATGACATCGAGGTGTTCACCACTCGCATCGACACGATTTTCGGCGCCAACTTCATCCTGCTCGCTCCCGAACATGCGCTCGTCCAGCAGTGGGCGAAGGCTGACGGCGCAGCCTTCGCCGAATCGTTGAAACGGTTCCAGGGCCAGGACCGTACCGCTCGCATGACTGGCGAACTCGAAAAGGAAGGCTTCGATACCGGCCGGACGGTGACCAACCCCTTCACCGGCCAGCAGGTCCCGGTCTGGGTGGCCAACTTCGTCCTCATCGAGTACGGCACCGGGGCCGTGATGGGTGTGCCGGCCCACGACCAGCGCGACTTCGAGTTCGCCCGAAAGTACAACTTGCCGGTGACGGTGGTGGTCCACCCGGCCGGAGACGCTGCTCCTGTCTCTGAAAAGATGACGGCCGCCGTGGACGCGGATGGTGTTCTCGTCAATTCAGGGATCTACGACGGTATTACTTCGGACGACGCGCGCGCGCGTCTCACCGCCGACGCAAAAGCGCGACAGATCGGCGAAGGGACTATTCAGTATCGGTTGAAGGACTGGGGCATCTCGCGCCAGCGCTATTGGGGAACCCCCATACCCGTTCTCTACTGCGAGAAGTGCGGCATGGTGCCGGAGAAGCTGGAGAATCTACCGGTGGTGCTGCCGCACATCACCGAATTCTCAGGCCGCGGTGATTCGCCGCTCGCCCAGATTTCGGAGTTCGTCAACGCACCTTGTCCGAAGTGTGGCGGGCCAGCGAAGCGCGAAACCGACACGATGGACACCTTTGTCGATTCATCGTGGTACTTCCTGCGCTTCTGCGATCCCCACAACGAGTCGCGGCCGTTCGACCCCGCGAAGGTGGCGTACTGGGGCCCGGTTGATTTCTACAGCGGCGGTGTCGAGCACGCGATCCTTCACCTGATCTACTCGCGCTTCTTCACCCGCGTGTTTCGCGACGTCGGACTGACGACCCTTGACGAGCCGTTTACACGGCTCCTTACACAGGGCATGGTTCTCAAGTCCGGCCAGGTGATGTCCAAGTCCAAGGGCAATGTCGTTGATCCCGACGACATGATCGCGAAGTTCGGCGCCGACGCCCTGCGGCTCTACCTCATGTTCGTGGCGCCGCCCGAGAAGGAGATCGAATGGACGGACGCCGGTCTCGAGGGCAGCTGGCGCTTTCTCGCTCGCGTCTGGCGTATCGTCGATCAGTTGAGTGAAACGATCGGCGGCTCCGGGATCTCCGGTGCGTCAACACTCGAGCTGAACGACGACGAAAGGGCGTTGCGGCGGAAGACGCACGAGACGATCCGGCGCGTGACGCTGGACCTCGATCCGCGCGTTCATCTCAACACCGCTGTTTCGGGGCTGATGGAACTCGTGAATGAGCTCTACGCCTTCTGCGGTAAGAGTCAGTGCCTCGTCGTTGGCAGAACGGACGACGACGCCAGCGTCGGAGTGATCGAACGGCCGGCAACGGTGGCTGTGCTGAAGGAAGCCATCGAGGCGCTCGTCCTGATGCTGTCGCCGTTCGCCCCTCACATGGCCGAGGAACTCTGGGAGAAGCTCGGTCATACGGGGGGCGTTGTGAACGCTGGCTGGCCGGCGTTCGACGCCGAGGTTGCGAAGGCGTCCGAGATCACGGTCCCGGTGCAGGTAAACGGCAAGCTTCGCGGCCGACTGACGGTGGCGGCTGGCGCCAGCGACGATCAGCTGCGCGAGCTGGCTCTCGCCGACGCCGGCGTCCTCAAGTACCTGGAGGGCAAGACGATCCGTAAGGTCGTGATTGCCGGTGCCGCCGCAAACCGCATTGTGAGTATCGTGGTGAGCGCATGATTCGACGTATCGCTGTGCAGTCAATCGTAGTCATCGCGCTCGCAGCGAGCGTGGCGTGCGGATACTCGCTGGCGGGCCGGGGATCCTTCCTGCCGCCGCACATCAAGGTCATCGGTGTGCCGGCGTTCACGAACCTGACATCCATCCCCGATGTGGATCGCCTGGTGACCGCCCGCGTTCGCTCTGAGCTGATCGGCCGCGGTCGCTACAGGGTAGAAACGACTGCCACCGGGGTTGATGGGGTCATTACCGGGGAGATCACCTCGATCACGTCCCATCCTGCCGCTCAGAACAACCAGCGGCAAACCACCCGCTACCTGCTCCTGCTGGTCGCGAAGGTCGAGTTCAGGGACGTCGCGAGTAACAAGGTCCTGTGGAGCAATCCGTCGCTTCAGTTCCGCGATGAATACGATGTTCTCGGCACGGCCACCGACCCGCAAGCCTTCTTCGGGCAGGACGTCAATGCGCTCGACCGCATTGCGGAGGCGTTCGCCAGAACTCTCGTCAGCGCCATCCTCGAGGCGTTCTAATGCCGGCGCTCACGCCCGGCGTCGTTCGCAAGCAGATCGAACAAGGCAAACCGGATCCCGTCTACCTGATCATCGGCGACGACGAGGTCCAGATGAACGACCTCGCCAATGGACTGGGGGAACTGGTCGAAGAGGACCTGCGGGCCTTCTGCCTCCAGCGTATGCACGCGACCGACAAGGGCGTGACGGCATCCACGATCGCGCAGGCGGCGCAGACGCTGCCGATGCTGGGCGATCGACGGGTGGTGATCGTCCTGCACGCCGAGCGGATCCTCAAACCCAAACGCAAGGGCAAGCCCGCCGAAGCTGTCGATGCGGACGATGATGATGGAGAGGCGCCCAGCGACCTCGAGGCGCTCGAGAATTATCTCAAGAATTCCGAGCCTCGTAACACGCTTGTCCTGGTGGCGGCCGATGCCGATCGTCAACGCAAGGTCTACAAGGCTCTCCAGAAGCACGCCAGCATTGTCGAGTGCTATGGACTGAAGGGGAGTCGGGACGCCAGGGTGGACCTTCGCCAGGTCGCCCGCACCGCCGAAGCGATCGTCAAGCAGACGGTGATCGCGGGCGGGCAGCAGATCGATGCCGCCGCGTCACGGCTCGTGGCGGAAAGGGCAGGAACCGACATCACGCGCCTCAGGGCGGACCTGGATCGCGTGCTGCTCTACACGGCGGGGAAGCCGAAGATCACGCTCGACGATGTGCACGATGTCGTCAGCTCAGAGACCGCGCAGGACGACTGGGCCGTGACCAACGCGATTACCCAGGGGAACACGGCCGAAGCCTTGAGGCTTCTCGGGCTCGCCCTCGAAGGCGGCGGTGTCTCGTACCAGATCCTGGGTCAGCTGGGGTGGTTTGTCAGGGAGAGACTCGTGACTGCCGATCCCCGCAGGGTGCCGGCAGCCGTCGAAGCGCTATTCCGAACGGACCTGGACTTGAAGAGCTCCGGGGGTGATCCGCGCGTCCTGCTCGAGCGGCTGGTCGTCGAACTCTGTCGCCGCTAGCGCGGTGTCGTCAACGTGCGACCTAGGCCGCCGCTGATGCTGTCTTCTTGCTGACCCGGCTCGCGAGGCGCGCCTTATAGCGACTCGCGGCATTCCTGTGGATCACACCCTTCGCTGCCATCTTGTCGACGAGCGAAACCGTGTTCCGAAGCGCTTCCGTCATCTGGGCCGGATCGCCGGCGTCAATAGCAGTGCGGATGGTGCGGAGGGCGCCGCGAAGGCGCGTACGCATGTTGCGGTTCCGCTCGCGGCGGACGATGTTCTGGCGATGCGCTTTCAGCGCGGAGGCGTGGCTGGCCAATGATCTAAATCCTCAGAGAAAAAAGCGATTATAGCACGGGTCACTTCTGGCGACCCTCCTTCATTCGGCGCAATTCCCGCCGTTCCCGCTTGTCGGGTGACCCGGCATTGGCTGCCCGGACAAACGGACGGGCCAGCCGGGCCATTCGCAGCATTTCGGCCTCTTCCGGGGTTGGCTGCGGTGTGATGTCCTCGTAGAGCTTCCTGGCGTCGGCCTTGGGGATGTGATGCTCCGAGAAGCCCCGGACTACGACCTTCTGCTTGCGGCCGAGCGGACGGGTCAGCTTGATCTCGTCGCCTTCCTTGAGCTCGCGGTGCGGCTTGCCGCTTTGCCGGTTCACCTCGACCTTGCCGCCGCGGATGGCCTTCTGAGCCTCCGATCGGGTTCGATAGAGGCAGGTCACGTCGAGCCACAGGTCCAGGCGCACCCACTTATTTTATTCGTCGCGGAGCGCGCCGAGAGGACCGGGGACTTACGCGAAGGGTGCGGGCGAACTCAGGCTGAGGGTGCGGAGAACTTACGTTCTGAGTGCCGGGGAACGTGTTTGAGGGTGCGAGAGTGCCGGGGCACCAAGGTGCCGGAGGCCTTATCGACGTTCCGGCTTGTTCGAGAAGACGGTGACCTCGCGTCCACCGACGACCTCTACGCTCCGCTGCACGGGCCTTGGTGTCGGCTTCGACGGACCGGCGGTATTCTTGATACGCGCGATATAGTCGCGGGTCTCCCGGTAGGGCGGGACGGTGCCGTACTTCGCGACTGCGCCGGGGCCGGCGTTGTACGCAGCGAGGGCGAGCTCCTCGTTGTGCGAGTACTTGAGGAGCAGGGTCTTCAGGTAAGTCACCCCGCCACGGATGTTCTGATTCGGATCGTACGGGTCGGTGACGCCCAGCTCCGCCGCGGTGGCGGGCATCAGCTGCATCAGTCCCATCGCGCCTTTGTGGGAGCGCGCGTGCGGGTTGAAGGCGGATTCGGCCTGGATGACGGCACGGACCAGGTCGGGCCGCACATCGTTGGCGGATGCGTGCCGGACGATGAAAGGCTCGAACTCCTGGGCGCGACGGCTCAGAGGGCGGGTGGTTCGGATGCTGGCCGGTGCGTTCGCTACTGAATAGGTTTGGACCGCGGCGCCAGTCCGCGCCGTGCTCGAGAGTACAAGGCTCCCGTCCACGTCGCGCCAGGAGTAGATTTGGGCGTCCGCAGCGACTGGCAGGCCGGCGCAGAGCAGAGCCGCCAGCACGAGCTGTCGAGTGAGTCTTGAGCTCATCTATGGTAGAGATCGGCAGTTCAGTGGAACCGGGTTAGGGCCGGAACACGGGGACTGCTGACGCTCTGCCAAGGCAAGGGGAGTGCCCTTCCGCTGTCAACAACTTACGGGCGGAAAAGGCCTATGTGGGTGCCAGATCTGTAGGCGGGATTTCAGGTTTGGTGATCAGGCCGAGAGCGTAGTACGCAAAATCTGCGGCGCGGCCTTGAGCAGTTCCTCAATGTTTTCTGGCTCCCTGCCGCCTGCTTCCGCCAGGTCTGGCCGCCCGCCGCCACCGCCCCCGACAATGGGCGCGAGCTCCTTCACGAGACTGCCGGCCTTCACCCGGGAGGTGAGGTCCTTGGACACCGAAACGACGAGCGAGACCTTGCCCTCGTGATCCGAGGCGATCACGATCACGCCGCTACCCAGCCGATCGCGTAGCGTATCGGACAGGTTCCTGAGTGCGGCCTTCTCGAGCCCGGACACGCGTCGGGTGATCAGCTTCACGCCGTCGACGTCCTGGGTCTCGTCCGCCTGGTCCGTCGAGGCTCCGCCGCCAGAGAGCGCCACCTTCATCTTCAGCTGCTCGACTTCTCGCGACAGTCGCCTCGTGTCGCCCTGCAACTTCTGGATGGCATCCACCGCCTGCGCCGGTGCTGTCCCGAGTGCACCAACGACCCGCGTCAGCGCGTCACGCTGTTCCTGCATCCACATCAACGCCCCGGTGCCGGTGAACGCCTCGATGCGGCGGACGCCGGCCGCCACGCCGCTCTCCTCGGCGATGACGAAGGGGCCGATGTCGCCAGTTGCGCGCACGTGCGTTCCACCACACAGCTCCATGCTGAAGCCTGAGATGCTCACGACGCGGACGCGGTCGCCGTACTTCTCGCCGAACAGCGCCATCGCTCCCGCCGCCATCGCCTCTTCGGTGGATCGCACCTCCGTGTTGACCGGAGTATTGCGGACGATCTGGTCGTTGACGATCCTCTCGATCTGGTCGAGCTCCTGGCGCGAGACCGCCGAGAAGTGGACGAAATCGAAGCGGAGGCGATCCGGCGCGACCAGGGATCCGGCTTGCTTCACGTGTCCGCCGAGGACCTCGCGCAACGCCGCGTGCAGCAGGTGAGTCGCGGTGTGGTTGCGTCGCGTCGCATCCCGTACTGCGTCGGTGACCTCGGCGGTCACGATGTCGCCGGTCGCGAGGACACCCTGCTCGATGCGGACGTGGTGCAGGCGCGGACGATTGGATCCCTGCTTGACCATCCGCTCGACCACCGCTACGGAAGACGCACCTAGGAGCTGCCCGGCGTCGGAAACCTGGCCGCCTGACTCAACATAGAACGGGGTCCTCGCCAGTGCTACGAACCCGCGCGCTCCGGTGGCCAGCTGCGGCGTTGGCTCGCCGTCTTCATCGAAGATCGCCAGCACGGGCACGCCGACGACGCTGGTTGCTTGGTAACCCGCAAACTGATCGCCCGTCGCTTCGAACGTCCGCTCCATGTCAGGATCGGCCGCGAAGGTCAGCCCCTTCGCGCCGCCCTTGAAGGAACTGCCCGCGCGCGCTTTGACGCGTTGCCCTTCCATCGCCGAGTCGTAGCCGGCGCGGTCAATCGTCAGGCCCCGCTGACTGGCGAGGTCTTCCATGAAGTCGTAGGGCACACCCAGAGAGTCGTAGAGCCGGAAGGCGTCGTCGCCAGGAACGACCTTGTTGCCCGCCTCGGCGCGGTCCAGGACCTCTTCGATGCGGGGAAGCCCCGAGGTCAAAACGGCGTCAAACCGCTCCTCTTCACTGCGGACGACCCGGATGATCGTTTCGCGGTTCGCCCGCAGGTCCGGATACGCGTCGCCCATTTCCTCGACGACGACGTTGACGAGCGTGTGCAGTACCGGTTCGGTGAAGCCGAGCTTCTTACCGTGGCGCATCGCCCGGCGCATGATCTTCCGCAGAACATAGCCGCGCCATTCGTTGGACGGATTGACGCCGTCGTTGATCAGGAACGTCATCGCGCGAATATGGTCCGCGATCACGCGCATCGAGACGTCCGATGGGTCGTCGATCGACGCCGTGTACTTCCGTCCCGCGCGTTCGCCGATGGCGTCGAGGATGGGACCGAAAAGGTCCGTGTCGTAGTTCGAGAGCTTTCCCTGGATGACGGCGGTGGCACGCTCGAGGCCCATCCCGGTATCGATGGAACAGGCGGGCAGGGGATTGAGCGTGCCGTCGGCCTGGCGATCGAACTCCATGAACACGTTGTTCCAGACTTCGATGTAGCGGTCACAGCTGCAGTCGATTCCGGTGCACGCTTTGCCGAGCTTCTCGGCGTCGCACGGCAGATCGCCACCGCGGAAGAAGTAAATCTCCGAACAGCGTCCGCAGGGACCAGTCTCACCCATCTGCCAGAAGTTGTCGGCAGCGCCCAGCTCGCCGATTCGATCGGCAGGCACCAGCTTCAGCCACGCGTCATACGCTTCGTCATCGCGCGGAATGCCGGCTTCACCCTTGAAGATGGTGGGGAAGAGTCGGTCCGGATCCATCTTCCAAACGTCGGTGAGCAGCGTCCACGCCAACGGAATCGCGTCCTGCTTGAAGTAGTCCCCGAAGGAGAAGTTCCCGAGCATCTCGAAGAAGGTGTGATGCCGCAGCGACGGCCCGACGTTGTCGAGATCGTTGTGCTTGCCGCTGACCCGCATGCACTTCTGTGACGTGGCGGCCCGCGAGTAGCCGCGTGATTCCCGGCCGAGGAACACGTCCTTGAACTGGTTCATGCCCGCGTTCGTGAAGAGCAGGGTCGGATCCTCGTGCGGCACAAGCGGTGAGCTCGGGACGACGGTGTGTCCCTTCTGGCGGAAGTACTCGAGAAAACTGCTCCGAATGTCTCGGGAACGCATCCGGCTATTCTACTGCGGCCCTATTCGTCGCCGGCCGGCGCCGCACCGATGCGTCTCAAGGCAGCGGACACGGCCGCCGGCGTGAAGCCCTGCCGCATCAGGAACTGATAGAGGCGAGCGCGTTCCTGCATGGTGGACGGCTTCTGTCCGCCGCGCAGCTTTTTCTGGATGGCGCGGTCGATCAGGGCACGTTCGTCCAGGTCACCAAAGACTTCGGCGACCGCTTCAGCGATGATGTCCCTGGCGATCCCCAGGGCCTGCAGCTCGCGGGCGACGCGCAACCGTCCACGCCCTTTCACCTTCGCAGCGGTGCGCGCATAGGCGCGGGCGACGCGGCCGTCGTCGAGGGCGCCGTTCTCGAGCAGCCTGGTGGCTGCTTCGTCGGCGTCTTCCGGCGAGTGTTCGCGATCGATCAGCCGCGCGCGCAACTGCCTCACCGACAGCTCCCGTCGTCCGAGCAGCTTGAGACCGTCGATGTAGGCCGACATCGTGCCCGTCGTCACGACCCGAAGCGGGTGATCTCTGGCGTGCCACCGGGGCGGGTGCTGCGGGCCATGGTGTCGCGCGCCAGGTCCGCGGTGGTGGAGATCCCCTGGACCTTCAGCTTGAACTCGTCGACGTTCGACGCCCACCGCATCGCTTCCTCGAGCGTGACCAGCCCCTGCTGGTAGAGGCTGAAGATCGACTGATCGAAGGTCTGCATGCCGTACTGAGAAGTACCGGCGGCAATCGCGCCGTGGATCTGCGACGTTTTGTCCTTGTCGACGATGCAGTCGCGGATGAAGGCAGTGGTGACCATGACCTCGACTGCCGGCACCCGGCCGACGCCGTCCGCGCGGGGCATGAGGCGCTGCGAGATCGCCGCCTTCAGTACGCTGGCGAGCTGGATCCTGACCTGCCGCTGCTGGTGAGGAGGGAACACCGCGATGATGCGGTTGATCGTCTCGGTGGCATCGAGCGTGTGCAGCGTCGAGAACACGAGATGGCCGGTCTCGGCGGCGAGTAACGCCGTTTCGACGGTCTCGTGATCGCGCATCTCACCGACGAGGATAACGTCCGGATCCTGTCGCAGGGCGCTGCGCAGCGCGTGTGAGAACGAGCGCGTGTCGACGTTGATCTCGCGCTGGTTGACGATCGAGTGGTGGTCCCGGTGCAGGTACTCGATCGGGTCCTCGATCGTCATGATGTGCGTCGAGCGGGTCGAGTTGATGTGATCGATGAGCGCGGCGAGCGTGGTGCTCTTGCCGCTTCCCGTGGTTCCGGTGACCAGCACCAGACCGCGTTCCTCGGTGGCGATGTGCTTGAGGACGCTCGGCAGGCCAAGCTCGTCGATGGACGCGATTCGGGTCGGGATAACGCGCATGACCAGGCCTACCGTGCCGCGCTGCTGGAAGGCGTTGCAACGGAAGCGGCCCAGCCCCTGGACGCTGTAGGCCAGGTCGACTTCCTGGGATGCCTTGAACTTCTCGGCCAGGTCCGGCGTGAAGAGCGACTGGGCGAAGGCCTCGGTGTCGGCGCGCTCGAGTCGTTTCTCTTCGCTTGCGACCACGAGCGTGCCGCTGACGCGCATCATCGGATAGCTGCCGACCTTGAGGTGCAGGTCGGAGGCCCCGGCCGCTACGGCGATCTGAAGAAGCTCGTTGATGTGCATCTGTACAAAGAAAATGGGCAGCCCGTCAGGGCTGCCCAGCGGCGATCAACCTCGGGCGCTGCTCGTGGACGAACCGGCGCCAACCGGTTGGAGCGGCTCACCCGGGTAGACGTAGGTCAGCCAGTTGTGGCGATCGGGAATCTCGCCCTTGATGATGTTGAAGAACTCCTGCTGAAGCGCCTCGGTGATCGGGCCGCGCGCGCCGGATCCGATCTGGACCTTGTCGACCGAACGGATTGGCGTGATCTCAACGGCGGTGCCGGCGAAGAACGCCTCATCGCAGATGTAGAGCAGTTCGCGAGGGAGCATTTCCTCGCGCACCTTGTAGCCGAGATCACGGGCGATGGTGACGACGCTGTTGCGGGTGATGCCTGGCAGGATCGAGGCGGTGAGTGGCGGCGTGTAAATGCAGCCTTCGCGGACGACGAACAGGTTCTGACCGCTGCCTTCACTGAGGTAGCCGAACGTGTCGAGCGCGATCCCCTCGCTGTAGCCATCGACGATCGCTTCCATCTTGATCAGCTGCGAGTTGGCATAATTCGCCGAAGTCTTCGCGAGCGTCGGGAACGTGTTCGGCGC
>JACDDJ010000218.1 GCA_013817065.1 Acidobacteriota bacterium | reverse complement strand
GAGTTCCACCTTCAAGGTCGCCTATTTCAACGTGCAGTCCGGGAAGGGAAGTCCAGGCCTGCCGGGACGACCGATCCACTTCTTCGCCACCTCCAACTGCACCGACTCATCGCAGCCGCTGAATGCGTGGGGCGTCGGCTTTTTCCAGGAGCACTTACGCGCCGCGGTTGCTGACCCGCAGATCGTTGCCCTCGGCGTCTCGGAGGCGTGGCCGTGCGCGACGCCTTCGGCGCTGCGCCAGGCGCTCGAATGGAAGGCGCATAGCAGCGAGCGGAACGGCGTGGCGCTGCTGGCACGGCATGGATTTGCCGGTCCCGAAGAGTGGGTGCAGCTCGATACGTCGCTCAACGTGAGCCCGCGCGACACGATGTGGGTGGTGCGAATCCCGGTATGTCTGGACGCCATCTGCTCCGCATCTATCAACGTGTTCTCGGCGCACTGGTATGCCGAGGGTGTTCGCACCCCGAGTATGGAGGAGTACGACGCGACGCTGGTCGCGAGTTACAGCCGGCAGGCGATGCAGACCGTCGCGTTCCTGCAGAGCGCCGGGGGAGCCGATCCGCACATCCTGGTCGGTGACCTCAATACGTGGGAGGGGACGAAGTTCGTCTGCGAGCAGGCGCCGGTCAACGCTGGACTCAGCTATCTGCGCGACGCGGCCTACGTCGATGCCTGGCCACTCCTTCACGGCGGAGCCGAAGGGTTTACCGGGATGCTCAATCGCGTCAAGTGCGGCACGCCGGAAGGGTATGCCTGGAAGCGACCTGACTATGTGTGGTCGCCGGCGCACTACACGCCAGTCTCGATCGCGCGCTTCGGCATGGTGACGCCCGGCGACGCGGCACCCTCGGATCACTATGGCCTCATCGCCGAATTCCCCTGGCCCGGCACGAGCGCTGCGCCGCTCCCGCCGCCGCCGACGTCCACCCCCGCAGGCGGAGGAGAGGTGATCCTCCACGCTTGGGAGGCGGCAACGATCGTTGGAAACTGGAACGCGGTGCCGGATCCCTCGGCCGCAGGCGGGATGAGGCTGTGGAATCCGGACCAGGGTGCGCCAAAGCTGACCGTCGCCGCGGCCAGCCCTGCGAACTATTTCGACCTGACCTTTACCGCCGACGCTGGACGTCCGTACCGTCTGTGGATCCGAGGACGGGCCGAGAACAACGCGTGGACGAACGATTCGGTGTTCGTGCAGTTCAGCGGGACCGTCTCGGAGTGGGGCACACCCGAGAATCGGATCGGCACCACGGCGGCAGCGTCCCTGAGTATCGAAGAAGGGTCCGGCATGGGGCTCTCGGGATGGGGCTGGCAGGACACTGGCTACGGCAGTGCCGCCCCGCCGATCTACTTCGCCTCTTCGGGGCCGCAGACGCTCCGCATTCAGCAGCGCGAGGATGGCGTCTCGATCGACCAGGTGGTGCTGTCGCCGTCCGCCTACCTGACGGTTGCGCCGGGGGCTTCGAAAAACGATTCGACCATCTATACGGCGTCGTCCGAATCGTCATCACCGGCACCGGCACCCGTACCACCGACGGGCGGCGGTGAGATCGTGCTCTACGCCGCCAACGCGCAGCCGGTCGGCACCGCCTGGCGACGCGAAGCCGATGGCGACGCCGCCGGTGGCGCGCGGTTGTGGAACCCCGACCAGGGCGCCGCGAAACTTCCGGCGGCAGCAGCGGCACCCGGCAGCTACTTCGAGTTGACCTTCTCGGCCGAAGCCGGTGGGCCGTACAGGCTCTGGATCCGCGGTAAGGCCGACAACAACGCGTGGACCAATGATTCGGCCTTCGTTCAGTTCAGCGGGAGCGTCAGCCAGTCGGGCGTCGCTGAGTACCGGATCGGCACCACATCGGCCACCGTCTTCAGTATCGAAGAAGGCTCCGGCGCCGGACTGTCGGGCTGGGGATGGCAGGATAACGGCTATTCGGCACTCGGGCCGCTGATCTACTTCGGATCAACGGGTTCCCAGACGATCCGGATTCAGCAGCGCGAGGATGGGGTGTCGATCGACCAGATCGTCCTCTCGGCCGGGACATACCTGTCCTCGGCGCCGGGCGCCGGGAAGAACGACACGACGATCCTCCGCTGACGGATCGGAAAGCGAGTTCGATCTTGCTATCGGGCGGCACGGAACTGTTCGAAGGCAGCGAATACTGTAATCAACTTGTAGCGGCTGTGCTTTGGCACGTTACAATACGGGCCGTAATACACCGTTCTGTCCGTGCCGCTCGAATATCCGCGCGGAACGGATCGTGCCTGCGCTGATACTAAGTCGATGTCATTTTTTTCAAGCTTTGCCACCGATATGGCGATCGATCTCGGGACCGCGAACACCTGTGTGTTCGCGCGCGGCCGCGGTATCGTCCTGAATGAACCGTCGATCGTGGCGTTCAATACGATCACAGGCGAGGTCGAGGCCGTCGGTCTCGAGGCCTACGAGATGCTCGGCCGGACGCCGCCGCACCTTCGAGCCGTCCGCCCGATGAAGGATGGCGTCATCGCCGACTTCGACGCCGCCGAGAAGATGCTGGCGCACTTCGTTCGTAAGGCGACCGGACGCCGGCCGCTCGTGCGTCCGCGCCTGGTCATCGGCGTCCCGCCCGAGATCACGCCGGTCGAGCGCCGCGCCGTGAAAGACAGCGGCTACCGCGCCAAGGCCAGTGAAGTTCACCTCGTCGACGAGCCGATGGCGGCGGCGATCGGATCCGGCCTTCCGGTCTCGGATCCCACCGGCAACATGATCGTCGACATCGGCGGCGGCACGACCGACATCGCGGTCATTTCGATGGCGGGCACTGTGTATGGACGCTCGCTGCGCGTCGCCGGCGATGCGATGAACGAGGCAATCGCCAATTACTTGAAGCGGGCGTGCAACCTCCTCATCGGCGAGCGGACCGCGGAGCAGATCAAGTTCGAACTCGGATCGGCCGCGCCGCTGGCCCAACCCCTGTCGATGGAAGTCAAGGGACGCCACGCGACCCAGGGCGTACCGCGCACCGTGGTGATCTGCGATCAGCAGGTCCGCGAGGCGCTCGCTGATCCGCTGCGCCAGATCGTCCAGGCGGTCATGGATTCACTCGAACGGATCCCGCCCGAACTGTGCGTCGATATCTACGACCGCGGGATGGTGCTCACGGGCGGCGGCGCGATGCTCCGCAACCTCGATCGCCGGCTCGCGCAGGAGACCGGCCTGCCGGTCCTCGTCGCCGAGAACCCGCTGACCTCGGTCGTCCAGGGCGTCGGGATGATCCTCTCGGACCTTCCGCTCCTGCGTAAGGTCGCGCTCGCCTGACCGTCAGATCCGCCGCACCGGCGACGCGAGCTGACGTTTGAGCCGCCGGCGCACACCGAACCAGTAGGTCAGGTAGTAGCCGATGACGATGGCGCCTGCTGCCATTGAGCTCGCGACGCCAGCGGCGACGAACCACGATTCACCCGATACACCGACGCGCCACGATTCCCACCCGCGCCAGAACCCGTACATCACGCGCGCCGCCACCACCAGCGTGATCGCGAGGACGAGGGGCCGATTCGGTGTGTAGTGCAGCGCCCCGATCGACCGCTCCCACCGCGTCAACCACAGTCCAACGATGCCGAGCAGGCCACCGGTTGCGAGACCGGCCACCGTATAGCGCAACGCGTCGGGCACCCAGATGTTGGTAAAGGTTGCGCTCACGAGGAACAGCACGGCCGACAGGCTCAACCCTCCGAGGTTCAGCGCGGCGATCCAGCCGCGAGCGCGCTGACGCGAGGTCCCGACGCGGTAACGCTGCACGATCGAGATCGGGATCAGCACGATCAGCGCGAGGATAAAGAGAACCGGGAGTATCAGGAGCGGCATGGACGACTGCAGATTGCGGATTGCCGATTGTTTAACGACTGCGCATTGACGATCGCAGATTGGCGATTGCGAACTCTATCGCGTCCGCGGGCTCGGCATTTTCGCTTGATCTTCGCCTCCGCATAGACACTGCTTGGCCCCCAGGCGCGCGTTCATGCGCTGCATATCGATACAATCGCGCAGATGACAGGCTCACGCCGGTTCATCGTGGGCGATCACGTGCACGTCGCGTCGATCGGAAAGGGCGTCGTCCGCGAGGTGCGCAACGGTGGACGCTACCTGGTGGACGTAAAGGGCCGGCACATGGTGGCAGCTGAAGGCCAGCTGACCGCTGGGGAATCCGGCAAGCGGCGGACGACACCGGGTGCAGCGCAGTCGCTGCCGAAGGAACCGGAGACGGCGAGCCCCCCGCATGCCGTCACATCCATTGACCTGCATGGCTTGACGACTGATGAGGCCGTGGCCGCTCTCGACGCTTTTCTCAGCGATGCGATCCTCGGGGGCAGCGCGGCAGTGCGCGTGATCCACGGCCGCAGCGGCGGACGGCTGAAGGCGGCGGTTCACACCAGGTTGCGGATGGTGGCGGCAGTTCGCAGCTTCCGCGTCGATCCATCCAATCCCGGTGTGACGCTCGTCACATTCTGAAACGCGGTACGGTGTTCGCGCAGGTGGCGCACCGCCAGACTCATCGGGCACGATAGGGCATGGAGACGCGAGCTCTCGTTGGTCGTGGAACTGGCGGCTGCGCTGTGATCAGGCCGCTTCCTTGCCGTCTGACGGGGTCGCGAGTGCGATACGCTGTGCCCATGAAAACGGGTCTGAGGCTCGCGGTAACTGTTACGTTCGGTGTAGGGCTCGTCCTTCATGCGCAGCCGGCGCCCCCCGACCTGGTGATTGTGAACGCGCGCGTATACACCGGGCTGCCGAACGCGCCCTGGGCCGAGGCACTTTCCATTCGCGGTGAACGCATCCTCGAAGTAGGCACGTCTGACGTCATCAGGAAGCAAGCAGGTGCGGTAACTCGCATCATCGACGCGGGCGGAAAGCTCGTCATTCCTGGCATCAACGACGCGCATGCACATGTTGGTGGCGGTCCCGAGTACACCGCGCTCGAAGGGCCGCCGGCATTCGAGCAGGATCCCAGCCTTGATGAAGTGATCGAGCGGATCAAGGCAGCGGTGTCGAAGGCTCCAGCCGGTGGATGGCTGAAGGGCGAGATCGGGGCCAGGGTGCTCGACGACCCGCGCGCAACGCGCGAAGTGCTCGATCCGATTACCGGAGATCGCCCGTTGCTGCTGGCGAGCTGGCACGGGCACGGAGCCCTGCTCAACACGGCCGCCTTGCGCCGTTTGAAGGTGGCCGAACAGGAACCGGATCCAGCCGGCGGATTCTTTGTGCGCAAGACGGACGGCCGCACGATCACCGGCCTCGCACACGAATACGCCGACTACATCATCCGGAGACGCTTCAATCTGCTCGGCCCGCGAGACGCCCAGGTCAAGGCGCTAAGAGAGTTCGCGACCGAAGCGGCCTCGTTCGGGATCACGTCGGTGCAGATCATGTCCACAAGCGCGCCGGTCGCGGATGCTTCAGCCTGGATTTCCGAAGCAAAGGTACCCCTCAGGGTCAGGCTGATCGATTTTCCGATGACGTCGATGCCGTCGTGGAAGACTCCGGCCGCCAGGCGAACCGACGCTCTGCTCACAGTGTCGGGCACGAAGTGGATCATCGACGGAACACCGATCGAACGGCTGATGTTCATCCGCGATCCCTACTCGGACTCGCCATCACTGCGCGGCCGGCTGAACTTTCCAGAAGAAGATCTGCGGCTGTTTCTGCAGCGTGCGCTCGCGGCCGGCGAGCAACCGATGTTCCATGCGGTCGGCGACGCCGCGATCGATACCGTGCTTGCAGCGCTCGAATCAACGGGCGGCGAGAAATGGGCGCCGCTCCGGCCGCGGCTGGAGCATGGCGACATGCTCGAGCCTACCCACTTCGACCGTGCGAAGCGGCTCGGCATCGTCCTCGTCCAGAATCCGGCTCACTTCATGATTGCGCCGCTGATGCAGGATCGACTCGGGGAGCGAACCGCTCGCACTGATGTCGTCAAGACGATCCTCGGCGCGGGCGTGCCTTTGGCTCTCGGTTCAGACGGTCCGATGAACCCGTACCTCAACATGATGTTCGCCGCGATCAATCCAACCAACCCGGGCGAAGCGCTGAGTATCGAGCAGTCACTCGCCGCCTACACCCGCGGCTCGGCGTTTGCGGAGTTCGCCGAAAGGCAGAAGGGCACGCTCGCGCCAGAGATGCTGGCCGACATCGCCATGCTCTCCCAGGACATCTTCAAGGCGCCGCCACCCGAGCTGCCGAAAACAACGAGCCTGCTGACGATCGTGGGCGGCAGGATCATGCACGAAGGCAAGTGATCGGACGACGATCCTACTACCCGCCCCGATATCCTGGCGCGACTAAGAGCGCTCCGCAGCTCAGTGACGGGTAGGAGCCGGCGGCTTCGCCGGGGTCACCGGACCTGCAGCGGAGAGTCGAGGCGAATGCGCAGGATCGTTCCGGGCGCCAACTCCACGTCCTTGCCCTCAGTGGCGGCAATCACGCCGCCGCTCCCTACGATCGCACCGAGAAGGGCACCCTTGAGTCCGCCGAGGATTCCTCCAACCACGGCGCCGACCGCGCCGGCCGTGCCCACCGTCTTGCCCTCATCCAGCACGCCTCGACTTTCGAACACCTCCGTCGCCATCGCGCGAACCTTATACTCGCGCCCATTGACGACGATTTGATCGAAGGCGAGCGACAGACTGCCGGTCCGATCGATATTGCCGGCCTTCTCGACGTTGCTCACGACGCCACGGACGACGGAGCCGGCGGGGCTCAACACCGATCACCCTGCATGAGGTCGACCGCCGTGGTCGCCTCGAAACGCTGCTCGCGTGTCGCGGTTGCCGAGCTCAATGCGGTCCGCAGGCGGACGTCCATCTCCTGGCCGACCGGCACCACTCCGCGATCGCTCGGGTTGACCTGTGTCGGATCCGAAGAGATCGTTCCGGTGGTTCCCGACGTGCCAGCCGGCTGATCCGGCGTCATGACCGGCTGATTGCTCGAGGTGGTGTCCGCGCATGCCGCGCAGGCGGCCAACGCAAGAGCCGCTGCGAAACGTCTGGTTGTCTTCATTGCTAACCTCCGGTGAGGGTCTCGCAAACCGCGTTCCTATCCCGAGCGTTGGAGGTGGGAGGTTGGAAGTTGAGGTCGGAGGTTGGAAGTTGGAGAGCGGGGCGAAAGCCCCGCGACCCGTCATTGAGCTTCCGCTGAAATCAACTCGACCTCGAACACCAGAGTGGCATTCGCCGGGATGGGGCCGCTGCGGACGCTGCCGTAGGCCAGTGAAGGTGGAATGACCAGGCGGCGCAGGCCGCCGACGCGCATGTTCAGGAGGCCCGAGTCCCACCCCTGGAT
>JACDDJ010000843.1 GCA_013817065.1 Acidobacteriota bacterium | reverse complement strand
GCAGATGGGGAGTGTCTTTAGGCGCGTTGCCGGAGACGCCGACGTAACCAATGACCTGGCCGCGCCGGACGGTGTCGTTTTCCCGGATGCCGTCGGCGTAACGGTCGAGGTGAGCGTAGTAGTAGCAGAACCGTTCGGTCGGATCCAGCTGGTATACCGTGAGGCCGCCAGCCTTGCTGTTGAACAGGCGAGCAATCCGGCCATCCTCGACGGCAAGGACCGGCGTGCCGGTCGGCGCCAGGATGTCGATCGCCTCGTGCTTGCGCGAGGAGCCGCGGGCGTCGGTAAACGTCCGCACCAGTTGTTCGGGCTTGATGCCCTGAACCGGGATCGTGAGGTCCCGCGCTTCAAGTTCCGCCCCGGGCGGTGCGCTGATGGACGGGGTAGGGGCCGGACCATCCTTGGTGCCGGCCGTCGCCACCGGCGACTCGAGGACCGGGGAGTCGGCGTCGACGGTCCCCTCATCCCAGCGGTCCACACCCGGGAGTCGGGTGGCGACGTAGCGCGCTCCGCGCCCGAGCCATGTCTGCTCCGACTCGGCCTTCCACACGATCGCCGCGACCGACAGCACACCAGCAAGGAAGCCCCAGAGTGCCCCGAAGAGAACGAGTCGGGCGCTCTGCTTTCGTTCTGGTCTCAGCACGGCTCGTTACGGACGGAAGACGACCGGTGTGCCTGGCTTGACCATGGCGGCCAGGCGCAGGGCGTCCCAGTTGCTGAGACGAACGCAGCCGTGCGACTCGCTGCGGCCGATGTTCGCCGGTTCCGGCGACCCATGGATCCCGTAGTGTTCCTTCGTAATGTCGATCCAGACCAGGCCGACCGGGTTGTTCGGTCCCGCCGGAATGACAGCCTTATTGTGGGTCGGATCCGCATCCCAGAACAGTTCCGGGTTGTAGCGGAAGACCGGGTTGAAGCCCACGCCGTTCACTTTCCAGTCACCGATTGGAAGCGGGTCGCGCTCGCTTCCGGTGGTCACCGGTGCGTACATCATCACCTTGCCGGCGGCGTCGGTGACGGTGAGAGCTGAGGTGCTCTTTGTCACCGTGATGGTGATGGGCGGCTTCTCCTTGGCGGCCTGCTGCGCGGCCTGTGACTCGGCCTTTTTCTCGGCGGGTGTGGCTTTGGCTTCGGTCTTGGGCGGCGAGACCGCAATTACCATCGGCTCGACGTTCGGGACGACGATCTCTTCGCCGGAGACGAACTGCGCGGCCGGGTTCAATCGCTGCAGCAATGCGGGCGTGGCGTGGAAGCGTTCGGCCAGTGCCTCGCGTAAATCGCGATAGCCAAGCGACTTCAACTTCGCTTGCTCGACGAGATCGGCAGGAATCTCCGCTTGGAATGGTCCGGCCGCATCCGCCTCGGTGATCTGATACTTCGACGTGGACTCGATTTGCGGCGGTTCGGCGCCGTTCGCCTTGACGTAGGCGTCAAGAGCCTTCCGGGTATTGCTGCCCGATCGTCCATCGAGGACGCCTGGCGAGAAGCCGGCGCGATCGAGCGCCACCTGCACCGCGAGGGCACCGGCCGGAGCCGGTCCGGGTTGCAGCCCCGGGGGGGGCGGACTCGCAGGTTGCTGGCCGAGCGCAAGCAGCAGGATCATAAACGTCAGATTCACTTCAGTACCTCACTTTTGTCGGTTACGCGGCGATCGCGCCGCTCAGTGGCGTCGATCGGCGTGTCGCCCTTCATATCGATGTCGATGACACGGAAGGGACGCTCAGGGAAGAGTTCACGCATCAGTGACGCCGCGACGTTGAACACCGGGACGTTTGCCGTTGTTCGTCCTTCGGGCTGGCCGTGATGCGCGTGGCCATGGACGACGGCGGAGACAGGGAAGCGGCCGAGGGGTTCCTCGAGCCGGCTGCAGCCGAGGAACGGATAGATCTCGCGCGGCTCTCCCTCGACGGTCGCCTGAATGGGCGAGTAGTGCAGCACCGCGACGAGCCTTTCGGTGCGCAGACGGGCGAGTGCTGATTCGAGCTTCAAGGCTTCATCGACTGCTTCGCGGACGAAGTGCTTGATGATCTGTTCGCCCCACGGGCCGAGGG
>JACDDJ010000842.1 GCA_013817065.1 Acidobacteriota bacterium | reverse complement strand
ATTCTGAGCCACAACCGCGGTTGCACCGGCGGTCTTGCCGACGGCATCGTGATCACGCCGTCGCACAATCCTCCAGAGGACGGCGGGTTCAAGTACAACCCGCCGACTGGTGGCCCAGCCAATAGCGCGGTGACCAACTGGATCCAGCAGGCTGCAAACGGGCTGCTCGCCCAGGATCTCGATGGCGTGCGGCGAACGCCCTTCGAGCGTGCACGCCGGTCCTCGAGCGTCCATCGGCACGACTACATCGGTGGCTACGTCGACGATCTTGCGAGCGTCATCGACGTCGAGGTCATTCGAGGCTCGACCATTACGCTGGGCGTCGACCCGCTCGGCGGGGCTGGGGTCCATTACTGGAAGGCGATCGCGGACCGATTGCGGATCAATCTCGACATCGTGAGCGATGTTGTCGACCCGACGTTCCGATTCATGACCGCTGATTGGGACGGCCGGATCCGCATGGACTGCTCGTCACCCTATGCCATGCGCCGGCTGATTGGGCTGAAGGACAGGTTCGACGTCGCCTGGGCATGCGACCCGGATCACGATCGCCACGGCATCGTCACCAGCAGCGGGGGGCTGATTGCGCCCAATCACTACCTCGCGGTCGCCATCGACTACCTGTTCACGCATCGGCCCGACTGGGGGCTTGACGCATCCGTCGGGAAGACTTCGGTCAGCAGCAGCATCATCGACCGGGTGGCGGAACGTCTCGGGCGCCGGCTCGTCGAAGTGCCGGTCGGCTTCAAGTGGTTCGTTGACGGTCTGCTCAGCGGCGCCCTCGGCTTCGGTGGCGAGGAGAGCGCTGGCGCGTCGTTCCTGCGCCGGGACGGCACCGTCTGGAGCTCCGACAAGGACGGCATCATCATGGGATTGCTCGCGGCCGAGATGACCGCCGTGTCAGGCAAGACGCCCGATCAGTTATACGTCGAGCTCACCACGCACCTGGGTACCCCAGTTTACCGGCGCATGGACGCGGCGGCCACGCCGAGGGAGAAGGCGGGACTCGCGCGTCTGAGTGCACGAGACATCAAAGCGACCGAACTGGCGGGAGAGAAGATCAGCGCCATCCTGACGCACGCCCCCGGCAATGGCGAATCCCTGGGCGGGCTGAAGGTGATCACGGCAAGCGGCTGGTTCGCCGCGCGACCGTCGGGAACCGAGGAGATTTACAAAATATACGCGGAGAGCTTCAAGGATGAAGGTCACCTGCAACGGCTTCTGGACGAGGCTCAAGCACTGGTGGCCAAGGCGATGAAGAGTCTCGACGCGTAAACAGTGCACGGGCGGATACCCTGCGATTTCAGGCCTTTTTGCTCTGCAATTGGCCGATTTGCCTTGCCGCCTGTCGGTGCCGTCAAGTAGTGTGGAAGCCGTGACCCCTAAGACCGCGAACCGCACGAGAACACGCTGATGCAGGTACAAACGAACACCGACCGCAACATCACGGGCAGCGACAAATTGTCGGCGCACGTCGAAACCGTCGTCGCCGGGGCCTTGGGGCGGTTCACTGAACAGATCACCCGGGTGGAGGTGCACCTGAGTGACGAGAACGGTGCGCGCGGCGGTGGCAGCGACATCCGCTGCATGATGGAGGCGCGTCTCGAAGGACGGCCCCCAACCGCCGTCACACATCAAGCGGCCACCGTTGACGAAGCGATGCAGGGCGCCGCGGACAAGCTGGCGCGCTCGATCGAGAGCACACTCGGACGCCTGCGCGACCGCTGACCGCGGACCACGTTGCGCCCCAAACATGGCTTCGAAGATCGAAGACTACGCGCTCATCGGGGATTGCCAGACTGCAGCCCTCGTCGCCCGCGACGGTTCGATCGACTGGCTGTGCTTCCCCAGGTTCGATTCCTCCGCCTGCTTCGCTGCGCTGCTCGGCTCGCCTGAACACGGCCGGTGGGTCATCGCCCCGGCGGACCCGATTCGACGCGTCACCCGTGCGTACCGCGGCGACACCCTCGTGCTCGACACCACGTTCGAGACCGATACCGGCGCGGTCACGCTCACCGACTGCATGCCGATACGAACGGGACAGCCCGACGT
>JACDDJ010000217.1 GCA_013817065.1 Acidobacteriota bacterium | reverse complement strand
GCGCGACTCTATCACGTCGGCCATGTAGCGCCCGACTGCCGGACCGTGTTTGAAGCCATGGCCGGAGCCGCCGCCTGCAATCCACACGCGTGCATGCCCGGGCAGCTGGTCGAGCAGCAGGTGTCCGTCCGTGGTGTTCTCATACTGGCAGACGCGGGTCTCGAGCAGCGGCGCACCGGCGAGTGCCGGTAGATGCCGCTGCAGCACGTCGCGCGCGCGAGCGATCGCTGCTTCGTCCACCGACCGGTCCATCGTCTCCGGATCGGCTCGTGGACCATGCGCGTCGAACGCCACCTTGACGCCGCGGTGTTCGAGGTCGGGCAGGCCGTAGATGCCGTCATCGAATGCGACCCACGCGGGCATCTGCGTCGGACCAAATCGCGCGTCACCGGGCGGCGTGCCGAAGAAGAATACTTCCTGGCGCGTCGGCGCAATCGCGTCGCTCAATCCCTCCGGCAGCAACGATGGCAGCCACGCACCAGCCGCAAAGATGACTACTTGATCGTCGCTCTCCTCGAGCAGCGTCCGCGCGTCCACCCGAGCCTGAACGACACGGACGCCATCGGCTGCGAGAGCACTGACCAGCGCCTGAACCGACCGGCGGGCGAAGAGCACGCCAGCGTCGGGCTCGAACAGCGCATCGCCTACCCCGGCGTCCTGCAATTGCGGAAAGCGGCGTGCCAGCTCGCTGCGCGAGATCCACGCCGTGTCTATCGCGTTTGCGGCGAGGGTCGCGGCGGTATCGGAGAGCCATGACCCACCGCCGGAGAGGAAGAGGGCACCGGTCTTGACGAAGAGATGCTGCTGGACTTGTTCCTCGAGTGCCAGCCACGCAGGCAGCGACTCCCGGGCCCATTGCGAGTAGATGCCGAGGCGCCCGTATGACGCCCTGATAATCCGGCTTTCGCCACCAGAGCTCGCGCGCGCGTTCGCCGGCCCGTGCTGGTCGATGAGCGTGATCTTCCACCCGCGTGCTTTCAACGCGTGCGCAATCCAGCTTCCAAAGACGCCCGCACCAACGATGGTTGCCCTCTGCACGGCGCCGATTGTATCGAAGCGGCCCGTGCGTTGCAGGTTCCGGACCAGGAGCATTGCCCAATGGCAGAGGAAGCGGAATCGGCAGCGCCATCGTCGGCTGAGCTGACGCAGGACGAGAAGCGGCAGAACGTCATCCGCCTGGCATTCGGCGGCAGCGAAACCCGGTACGGCGAGTTCCTCGAGATCGTGCGGAGCGCGGTCCCTCCGGGCACGGGCGTCGTTCTGCGCGGCAGCGCGGTGACGGGCGTGCGCTGGAAGGACAATGCGCCGTTCGACGCGGCCGGCCCGGGCACAAGCGATCTCGATCTGACCCTCGTCGGCGGCGATGAAGTCATCGCCCTGTATAAGCTCACCGGCTTCTTCGTCCCCGGCATTCACTCGCGCCCACTGAGCGATGGGGACCCGGAGATCGCTCCCGACTTGATCCCGCTCCGCGAACGGCTGATGAAGATGGTCGGCCGGCCGGTGAACATCCAGGGCACGCGGGACTTCGTGATGTATCTTCGGGGTGAGCTGATTGGTCAGCCCTACCTGGTGATGATCGACAAAGCCGAGTGCTCCTCAGACTCCTGAGCTACAACATCCGCAAAGGCGGCAAGGGCCGTGAGCGCGAGCTCGCGGCGGTGATTACCGCCTGTTCGCCCGACGTCGTCGTCCTTCAGGAAGCCACCGATCCGGCCGTCGTTGCGGACATCGCCGCTCTCTCGGGAATGGCGCAGCATGGGGCCCGTGCCGGCGAGTCTCTCGGCTTCCTGAGCCGCCGCACGGTCACGCAGTTCGGCTGGCACAAGCCGCGGATCTCCCGGCATGCGTTTCTCGAGTTGCAGCTCGCCGACAGCGAAACGCGGATCTTCGGCGTGCACCTGAGCGCGGTGCATGCGGCGTGGACGGAGAGGCGGCGGACGGAGGAGCTGCGGGCCCTGCTGAAAAGCATTCAGCGCCACCAGGAGGGCTTCCACGCGCTGACGGGTGATTTCAACACGCTCGCGCCGGGCGATCTGCTCGACTTCCGCAAGCTGCCCGGACGGCTGCGCGCGCTCGTCTGGCTCAGTGGCGGCAACGTACGATGGCGCACCATCAAGATCATTCTCGACGGCGGCTACATCGACGCCTACCGTTCGCTCCATCCAGACGCGCCGGGCTTCACCTTTCCGACCTGGGAGCCTCACGTTCGCCTGGACTACCTGTTCCTGCCGACGCGATACACCTCGAAGCTGACGTCGTGCGAGATCATGGACGTGCCCGGTGCGCGTGACGCCTCCGATCACCTGCCGCTGCTGTCCGTGCTCGAGGTGCCGCCGGTTCCTCTTGCCACAGCAGCCGTGACATCTACGGTTGATTCAGGAGCCGAACTCGGGACCGTTGACCTCGATCCGTAACCCTCCCGATCAGAGCCGGGAGCCAGGTGCGCGCCCCTGATTCGCCGCCGGCTGCTTACGGAACTTCCCATGCACCCGTGGCGGATGACCGAGCGACGGCATCGAGACACGCCATATTCGCGATCGAGTCCTCGAGCGGGGAGACCTGCGGTCTCTTCTCCAGGATCCCGATGGCGAACTCTTCGGCCTGCAGCGTGAACTGGTTGCACACGTCGAATTCGATGGCTTCGACCCCGCTGCCGTGGATCTCACCAGTCCGATCGAAGGCGAGGCGACACGGCCGATCAGTCGGCGCGTTGAACGGGATCTCGATGTCCAGCCGCCCCCTCGTGCCGACGATCTGGACGCGCTGGTAGTACTGAAGCTGGGTCGAGCACGTCCCGATCGCGTGATGGCCACCGAAATCCAGGATCATCGACGCCAGACGATCGACGCCGAATGCCGGATCGATCTCCATCGTGCCGGCCACTCGGGACGGCTCGGCGCCGAAGATGAACCTGGCGGTGTTCACCAGGTAGCAGCCGATGTCCAGCAGCCCGCCGCCGCCCCACCCGGGGACATTCCTGACGTTGCCCGCATCGGCGTTGAGATAGCTGAAGAAGCCGGTCATCGCGCGGACGTCCCCGAGCTCACCGCCGTCCACCAGCGCCTTCGCGCGCAGCCACTGCGGATGGCTGCGGATCATGAAGCCTTCCTGGATGCGGACGCCGGTGCGGTCGCGGACGGCAAGGAGTGTCCGCGCCTCCTCTGCGTTCAGCGCAATCGGCTTCTCGCAGAGGACGTGCTTGCCAGCCTCGGCGGCGGCGGCCGTCAGTTCTTTATGTCGTGCGTTTTCGGAGCAGATGACGACGGCCTGGATGTCGTCACGCGCCAGCAGCGTCTGTGCATCGCGGTCGTAGGCGGCGCCGTAGCGCGCGGCGGCGGCACGACCGCGGGTCTCATCCTCGTCGGCGATGGCGCCGAGGCGCACATCCGGCATGGCGGTCAGACAGCCGACGTACCCCTCGGCGTGGCCGTGGGCAAAGCTCAGGATACCGACGCCGATGGGGTCGGCGGTGTCTTCGGATGACTTCGGTGCGCTCGTCGTCACAGGTGTCGGCCCTTCTTCACTCATGTTCTGCTCGCTCGGTCGCGATCGGTCGCGTTCGAGCGCGACCACATCGGGTCGCCTCTACCGGTGGACGGGTGTAACGACCGGTTCAGGGTGGGTTGGGCGGCCGGTGCGCATCGACTCGAGGATGGCGCAGGCGAGCGCGACGGCCGCTTTACCCTCGTCGCCGCTCGTCAGGAACGGCGTGTCGGTACGGACGCGGTCGATGAAGTGGCGAAGCTCGCGCTGGTACGGACTCTCGCCGAGTGGGCGCTGGCGGACCACCGCCGGGATGCCACCCTCCGCCGCCGTGCGCTCCACAGTCAGCGTGGCAGCGGTGTCGCTGGCGTGGCGGATGATGCCGTATTGGCCGGAGAGTTCGATCGCAGTGCGAAACCCGGTGTGGGCCCAGCTCGTCTCGACCAGGGCGGTCGCCCCGTTCCGGAAGCGGAGCGAGGCCATCGCATAGTCGCGGGTCGGCTGATAGGGCGTGTAGGTGAGGCCGTGGGCGAAGACGCGCTCGACGGCGCCGAAGTACCAGCGCAGGGTATCCAGCTCGTGGATCATCAGGTCGCAGACGATGCCGCCGTTACGTTCCAGATCGGCGAACCAGGCGCTGCGGGCCATCACCGGCGCGTTCAAGCGCGAGGCGCGGACCATCCCCGGTTGGCCGATCGTGCCGGCGTCGAGCAGCCGCTTGATCGTGGCGTATTCGTCGAAGAAGCGGACGACGTGGCCGATCATCAGGCGGACACCGGCGCGAGTGCAGGCGTCGATCATCGCCTGGGCGTCGTCCGGGGTGCGGGCCACCGGTTTCTCGCAGAAGACGTGTTTGCCGTGGGCGGCCGCCAGCTCCGTCGCCAGGCGGTGGAGCGAGGTGGGCAGGGCGATGACGACGGCATCCACGTCGCCGGCACCGACCGCCTCCTCCATCGAGGTCGTCGCCCTGGCGCCGACCTGGGTAGCGAGGCGCGATGACCGGGCATCATCGACATCGGCAACCCACGTCACCGCGGCGTCGGCAAAGGTGGCGATGCTGGCGGCGTGGACGGCGCCCATGCCGCCCGCGCCGATGACGGCGAACCGGATCGACGCCGCTCGCTCCGGTCTGGTTTTCTGGTTGGACATGTGGGCCAGCTCTCGTTCCATAACGGCCGATTCGCGCCGGGTCTGCTGATCGCGGACTGCCCGGCGGTGGCCGGGGCGACGCGGCACCCTACACCGGCCACGGAGAGGAAGCAAGCCCGGTCATACTATCGATCTGAAGACGCTGAGGAATTGGTACGATAGGAGGCAACGCTGGGAGGCTTCGATGGCACAGCAGACCGTTCTCGCTCCAATAACCACCACGACGACACCCGGCTTGGACTCGCCGGTGGTGTTGCGCCTCCGACCGGTGCTGGACCTGACCGACGACCAGCTCCTAGGGCTTTCGAGTCTCAATGACGATCTGCGTCTGGAATGGACCGCGGAAGGAGCCTTGGAGGTTATGTCGCCGACCGGTTGGGAAACCGGCAACCGGAGCATCAGTCTTTCGGCCCAGATGTATGTGTGGGCAACGAAGGACGGCACCGGTGTCGCGTCCGATTCGTCCACGGGCTTTCGACTGCCAAATGGGGCGGTTCGCTCACCAGATGTCTGCTGGGTCCGGCGCGAGCGTCTCGCGGCCTTGTCGTCGGAACAGAAGCGGAAGTACATCCCGCTTTGTCCGGATTTCGTGCTGGAACTGCGCTCGCCTTCCGACACGGTGGCGAAACTCGTCGCCAAGATGAATGAGTACATGGCCAATGGTGCACGCCTCGGCTGGCTGCTCGACCCGGAGACACGCACGGTCCAGGTCTACCGCCCCGACCAGCCGGTCCAGACGCTGACCAACCCGGAGGTATTGGGTGGTGCTCCGGAATTACCCGGCTTCACCCTCGACCTGCGCCCCATTTGGGCACCCGCCTTATAAGATCTCGCCACTAGACCGGGACGTGGATCAGAGAGGTGGAGTTCGCCTCTTCGACTGACGCCGAGATGCTTGAGCCGAACTGCTTGAACGAAGAGCGCACCGCGCTCGCATGTTGGAAAGCTCGCTGGTGTGCTCCGATGTCGTGCGCGGTCGCTCGTGAGGGTCTTTCCAACGGCGGGACTCAGCGGGACAATCGCACCGAAGGTGGAATCCTCGATGGAGGAAACAATGTCCGTCACATGCGCTTTACGAGATATCGCTCAAGTCAACATGTCGGCCGACGACCTGGGCGAAGCTCGCGACTGGTACGCGCGCTTCCTGGGCGTGGAGCCTTACTTCCAGCGTCCAGGTGCTGACAATCCCGCCTATGTCGAGTTCCGGCTCGGCGACTACAAGCACGAGCTGGGGATAATCGACTGCACGTACCTGCCTCCAGCCGCGCAAGCCTATCCCGGCGGTGCGGTCGTTCGTTGGCATGTCGATGACTTGCCCGCGACGATGAAACGCTTGAAGGAACTCGGCGCTCAGGAGAACGAGCCCAAGACCGAACGCGAGGAGGGCTTCGTCACCGATTCCATGATCTTCCCGCTCGGGAACATCCTGGGCCTGATGCATAGCCCTCATTACCTGCAATCGCTCGCAAATGGGGCGAAGCGATCCTGAGGCGATGACTGATTCACGAGACGCTCAACACACCCCACCTGGGAGCCGCCATGCCACGATCCGTATCTCAGAAGATGGGGATCAAAGAAGGAACCCGAACTCTCTATGTGCACGCTCCCGAGTCGGCGCTGAAGTCCATGATGCTGCCGAGCCTCGAAGTTCGCGCAACGCTCGACGGGGACTTCGGCTACATCCATCTCTTCGCGGTCACGCAGGCCGAGATGAACGACATGTTCCCCAAACTGAGCGTCCACCTTGGAGCAACGGGGATGCTCTGGGTATCGTGGCCGAAGGGCAGAAAGCTGGGTACTGACCTCACGTTGCCGCACGTCATCAGGATCGGCTACAGCCATGGACTCGTGGAAAGCACCACCCTGAGCGTGGACGGCACGTGGTCGGCAATCAAGTTCACGCACCCCAAGCGAGGGAAGGTCTACAAGAACAGCTACGGCCAGCTTCCCAGCGAGTGAGCAACGGGCACGGGCGAACGTGCCCTTCCCCACCTATCCCTACCGCCTGTTCACGTTGCGCGGTTGCGCGAGTAATTGAATCGTGGATACACGCGACGAGCCGCGAGGGGTTCAGCACATGCGAGGAGGGGTGAGGCGACGATGGACGAGCGAGTGTTTGGGACGAGCGGGTTGCGGACATCGGCGATCGGGTTCGGCACCTGGCCGATCGGTGGCACCTCGGTCAAGGCGGGATACGGCGGAGTCGACGACCGAGAGGCAGTCGCCGCGATCCGGCGTGCCGTCGACCTTGGCATTACCTGCTTCGACACGGCGCCGGCCTACGGTCTGGGTCGCGCCGAGGAGGTGCTGGCCGAGGCGCTGGGGCCCCGGCGCCAGGACATCATCATCGTCACAAAGTGCGGTATCCCGTACCTGCCGGAGGAACAGCGATTCGGGCGGGACGCGACATACGACCAGATCATCCAGTCGACGGAGGAGAGCTTGCGCCGGCTGCGGACCGACTACCTCGATCTGCTCCTGATCCACTGGCCGGACGAGGCGACGCCGGCGGCGGAGACGATGCGCGCGCTGGTCGAATTGCGCGACGCCGGCAAGACACGCTTCATCGGCGTCTCCAACTTCTCGCCCCAGCAGATGGCCGACTGCCTCGAGTACGGCCCGCTCCACGCCGAGCAGGTCGGCTACAACCTCTTCGACCGGCGGCGTGAGGGGGAGACGTTCGCCGTCTGCCAAGAACACGGGATCGGGGT
>JACDDJ010000216.1 GCA_013817065.1 Acidobacteriota bacterium | reverse complement strand
TCCTGGGTCAGATCGTACAACTCGTCCCGCGGCGCGCGGATGTAGCGGTACCTGTCGTCGCTCAAGGCGTAGAGCGCGCTCCACCCGTAGTGAAGGCGCGGGGACAGCGACTCGGCATAGATATTCGCGGCCTGAAGAGCGCCGTTGCCATCGAGGACGGGCAGCAGCGAACGCCCGGGCCGGCCCGCCGCTTCTCGTTCGCCGGTCAGCTCCATGATCGTTGGCATCACGTCCACGTGCTGCACAGGCAACGCGACACGTCGTCCGCCGCCGCGCGGTCCGCCGCCACGCGCGCCCGGAAGTTTCACGATCAACGGCACTCGCGTCGTCGCGCGGTAGAGGAACAGGCCGTGCTCGGACTCGCCATGATCGCCCAGTCCTTCGCCGTGATCTGAGAGCAGGATGATGGTGGCGGCGTCGTACATATCCTTCTGGCGCAGGTGGTCCAGCAGCGCGCCGATGATTTCGTCCGAATACGCCACCTCGCCATCGTAGGGGTCATGGCCGGCGAACCTCTCCGGGGGAGTGTACGGCGTGTGCGGTTCGTAGATATGCGTGAACAGGAACACGTTGTTCGATGTCTGCGAGTCGAGCCATCGGATCGCGCGGGTGACAGTGTCCTCGCCGCGTCGCTGCACCTGGCCAGGCGGCTGGTCCGGCGAGACCGGCGGCAGCTCGTCGTCGTACGCATCGAACCCGCTGCCGACGCCAGTCTGCCGTCGAAGGACGTACGAGGACACAAAGGCTGCGGTCGCATAGCCACGGTCCTTCAACGTGTGCTGCAGAAAGCGCTGATCAGCCTTGACGGTGTAGCCGATGTTGTCGCGCACGCCATGGGTGAACGGCAGATCACCGGAGAGGATCGACGTATGTGACGGCAGCGTCTGCGGGGAATGCGCGTAGGCGTTGTCGAAAACGACGCCATCGGCCGCGAGCCGGTCGATGTGCGGGGTCCTGATGCGCGTGCTGCCGTAGATGGGGAGGCGATCCGCGCGGAGCGTGTCGATGGAGATGAGGATAACGGGGCCCGTCACGGACGCGTCGCCGTTGCGCCCCGTCGCCAGATACAGCCAGGAGCCGACGCCCAGCATTGCCGCCGCCGCCGCAATCAGCACGACACGCCTGCCCATCATTACCACATGCCCACCACAACCATCAGCGGCCACCCGCGAGGAATTGCCGGAAACGCTGGATCTCGGCGCCATAAAAGGCGCGGGGCGCGGTCTGGACGAAGTGCATCAAGAAGGGTCGCGCTTCGGCGGCGCGGCCGGCTGTGGCCAGCTCGCTCGCCAGGTTGTAGAGCGCGTCGAAGTTCTTCGGATCGATCTGGACCGCGGTCCGCCAATGGTTGATTGCGTCATCCACCCGCCCCTGCTGGCGGGCGATGACGCCGAGCCCGGCGTGTGCGCGGGACGAGCGCGGCTCATTCTCGAGTGCGCGCAGGAACGCGGCTCTCGCGGCGGCGAAGTCGTTCTGCTGCAGATGGACCGTGCCGACGTTCTCGTGCGCATAGACGTCACGCGGATTAGCCTCGAGCGCCTGGCTGAAAGCCGCCAGGGCGCGTGGCGCCTGGCCGGCACGCGCATACGCGATCCCCAGCGCGTTCAGCGCTTCACTGTTCCGCGGCTGCGCCGTGGTCGTGCGCTCGAGCATCGGGATCGCCTCAGCGGTGCGGCCGGTTTCGGCGAGATAGGTGCCGAGCCGTGTCTCGAGCTCGACGTTCGGCCCGATCGCAGCGAGCCCATGTCGCAGTGCCGCGATCGCTTCGGCAGGCGCGCCTGCTTCCCAGTGCACGAAGCCGAGCCGCAGATACGCGAGCCTCATGTCGGGACGACGCGTGATGACCTTGCGGTAGGCGTCCGCCGCATCCGACATCCGTCCACGCCGATAGAGATCGATCCCCTCCATCATCCAGCGCTCGACATCGACAAGGTTCTTGGGATCATCCGCGGCCGTGTAGACAGCCTTTCGCGGCGCGGATCCCGAGACATACCCGAGTGACTGCAGCCGCTCGCGGACCTCGGCACTCTCGGCTTGTGCATCACCAGGCAGCGGCGCGCCGAACCGGCGCAACTCGGCGACGAGGTTCCGCGTCCGCTCCGGATCCTTCGCGACGAGGTTCTGCGTCTCCTTCGGATCCGCGGCGAGGTCGTAGAGCTCCTCGACGGGCAGGTCAATGTACTTGTCGCGTCCGCTGATCACGCCGGTGAGCGGCGCCCACCCGCGTGCGATCATTGGCGTCATCGCCTCGAAATAGCTCGTCACCGGCGCCGCGCCCTCGTCCCCGAGCAGCGAACGTCCCGGCAGACTCGTGTCCGCCGTCCACTGCAGCAGCTTCGCGATTGTCGGAACGATATCGATGTGGCGGACGGACGCGTCGGACACTCGTCCCGATTTCACTGCTGTCGATCCGCCGCCGACCTGCGCGACGATGAGCGGGACCCGCAGCGTCGTTTCGTACGCGAACGTGCCGTGTGTCGGTTCGCCATGCTCGCCGAGCCCTTCGCCGTGATCCGAGGTGACGATCACGAGGGTCTTGCGGGGCGAACTGCGTGCGGTCTCGAGCAGCGCACCAAGCGCGTGATCGACGTACGCGACTTCCCCGGCGTAGGGATCCGACGCGTATTGCGAATCGAACGGCGCGGGGGGCGCATAGCTCGAGTGAGGATCGAAGACGTGGACCCACGTGAACCACTGACCCGGCTGAATGCCGATCCACTGCCGGGCGGCGGCGACAACGGTTTCCGCCCGTCGCTCGCTGAACGCGAAGTCGCCCTGCGCCACTTCGCGTCCGCCGACGTCGTCGTACTCATCGAAGCCCTGCGCGAGCCCGAACTGCCGATCGAGCGGGAATGCCCCGACGAAGGCGCCGGTCGCGAGACCGTTCTGCTTCGCCAGCTCCGCGAGCGTGATGGCCTTGTCGTCGAGCCGGAAGCCGGCGTTGTCGCGGACGCCGTGCTCGAACGGATAGCGCCCGGTCATGATGCTCGAGTGCGACGGGAGCGTGACCACCGCGTGCGCGTGCGCAAAGGTGTAACGGATGCCCTCAGCTGCGAGGCGATCCAGGTTGGGCGTCGCGGCGCGACCGCCGTAGCTTGCGAGCGCATCCCCGCGCAGGGTGTCGATGGTGATGAGGAGGACATTCTGATCCGCGGACGGGATCATCGTCACTTCGTCCGAAGCCGGCCACCGACGGATGGCCGCAATCGCCACGAGAATCACGACAGCCGCTAGAGCCAGACGCCTCGTCATAAACACGGATTGAACGGACGGACACGGATTACACGGATAACTCGAACACGGATTACACGGAACACTCTTTGCCAAAAAGGCGATGCCATCGGTTGTCTCCGTGCCTTCCGTGTTGCCATCCGTTACATCCGTGTGTTCCGTGTATCTAGGCGTGTTCCATCTGGTACAGCATGATGTAGACGATGACGCCGGTCACCGATACATACAGCCAGATCGGCAGCGTCCACCGCGCCAGTCTGCGGTGCGCGTCGTAGCGCTCACGCAGGCCGCGGACCAGGGTGACGATCGCCATCGGCGGCACCAGCGCCGCCAGCACGATGTGCGTGATCAGGATGAAGAAGTAGACCTTGCGGATTGCGCCCTGGCCGGGGAATGGTTTCGACCCCACGTTGGCGTGGTAAACGAGATAGCAGATCAGGAACAGGACCGACGTGGAGAAGGCGGCGATCATGACCCGTCGGTGTTGATCGAGCTTTCGCTGGCGCACGAGGGCATAGCCAATGACGAGCAGTACCGCTGAGATTCCGTTGAGGATTGCGTTGACTGCTGGAAGATCCGTTAAGGTCATCTGGCTACGTTCGCCCGGCAATCATCAGGACCCATAACACCGGCAGGTAGAGGATCGATCCGAAGAACACGCGCCGCGCGTCGGCCATCGCCCGAGTCTGGGCGAAGCGCAAGGTCAGCCCCAAAAACGCCAGTGTCAGCACCAGGGCGGCGACGAAGTACCACGGCGTCGTCATCCCGACGAGCGTCGGCGCGAGACTGAGTGGCAGCAGGGCCGCCGCATAGAACACCGAGTGCCGGACGGTGCTGCGGCCGTCGGGGTCGATCACCGGGAGCATCGGGAAGCCGGCGCGGGCGTAATCGTCCTTGTACATCCACGCGATGGCGAGGAAGTGAGGCAGTTGCCAGAGGAAGAGGATCCCGAAGAGGATCCAGGCCTCACGTGACAGCGTGTTGGTCGCCGCGGCCCAGCCGATCACCGGCGGGAGTGCTCCCGGGATCGCGCCGATCACCGTGGCAAACGAGCTGCGGAGCTTCAGCGGCGTGTAGATGGCCGCGTACGAGACGAGTGTTGCGAGCGCGACCGCGGAGCTGAGCGGGTTGACGAGCGCAGCGAGGACCACGAGGCCGAGGCCGGAAAGAAGCGCCGCATAGATCAGCGCGTCGCGGGCGCTGATCCGGTTGTCGGCCATCGGCCGCAGGCGGGTCCGGCGCATCAGCGCGTCGGTCCGTCGCTCGATCACCTGGTTGAACGCGGACGCGCCGCCGGCGACGAGCGCGGTGCCGCCCACCATCCCGAGCACGAGGCCGACGTCGGACATGGCGCCGTGGCCCATGGCGAATCCAGCCAGTGTCGAGCCGACGACCAGCAGGTTCAGCCGTGGCTTGGCGAGCGTGACGTAGTCCGCCAGCCGGCTCCGCCCGTCCGCGACAACGGCCGCTCCTGCTGTTCTCATGGGTGGTGTGCCTAGTTCGTTGCCGCTGACTTGAACGTGAAGGTCACGCCCCTGGTTGCCTTGGAATCGATCGTGACCTGCTGTGCCTGGGTGCCGGCCTTCTCGTGCCAGGCTTCGATGGTGTAGGTTCCGGGCGGCAGGTTCTTCAGCTCGAACTTGCCGCCGTCCCGGGTGACGGCGTAATAGGGATGCGGTACGACACCAACGTAGGCATTCATCCACGGGTGCAGATCGCACTTGAGCGGCACCATCACTTCAGCCGTCGTGAAGGTGTGAGTGTCCTTCTGATCCTTCACGTGCTGGCCGATATTCATCTCGCGGTTCACCCTCGGCACCGCATGCACGTTGTGCATCGTCTCGTCGCTGTTGCTGATCTCGACCGGCTGACCGACCTGGACGCCAAGGACGTGCGGCACGTAGCGGCAGCCCTGCTGATCGAGTTTCACTGGTTCGGCCGGCGCGTCGAAGCGATAGTTTCCGAGATCCTTGACGTAGACGAACACGTTGTCGAGACCGCCGTCGTTCACCACATAGTTCTCGACCGCCATCCCGGTCGCATGGGCGCGCGAACACACTGGATCGCCCGACAGCTTGGCCATGGGATTCTCAGGAGCGACGCCTGCGAAGCTCACGCGCCCGATAATGGCGCCCGTGGTCTCCTGGTCCACGCGCAGCGCGAAGGTTGGCGCAGCCGCCGGCGCTCCGTTCGTTTCGCCCCCCGAGCAGGCTGAAAGCAGCACTAACAGGGCAGCTGCCACCGGCCCTGACGCCTTCTTATTCATGGACTTCAATCTTAGCCTACCGGCCGCACGCTCCGCCCTGCGCCGGCTGCACGTGCGTTTCGGTCAACCCCCAACGTCCAACTTCCAAATCCCAAGCTGAGGGCGGTGCTCTCTACCATCTTCTATCTACCTCTCAGTGACGCTGTCATCCCGAGTGTCAGCGTCACTGAGCGGCACGTAACTTACGCAGGATTCTGTCCTCAATCCAATGAGCGTCCCACCACTCGACCGGGTTGACCATGTGGCCGTTGATCAGCATGGTGAAGTGCAGGTGATCGCCGCCGGCCATGCCGGTCATGCCGCTGCGTCCGAGCGGCTGTTCCTTCTCGACGTTGTCCCCGGCCTTCACGTCCATGGACGAAAGATGCGCGTAGAGCGACTGGACGCCCATGCCGTGATCGATGATCACGGCGTTGCCGTAGATGCCGAGTTCATCGGCGAAGAGCACCTTGCCGCGGTTGGCCGCGACGATCGGGGTGCCGACGTAGGAGGCGAGGTCGAAGCCGAGGTGCGTTTGACGGTCTACCTCTTTGCCCTTGTAGACGTAGGTGCGCGCGTCGGCGAACGCGGATTCCACCGCGTTGTTCTTGAAGGTGTGGAACACCTCGCCGGCCCAGAGCATTTCACTGGCCGTCTGTGTCGCGAATGACGCGATCTTCTCAGCGTTCTTCTGCCGAAGCTCGCTGTTGATGGCGAGGAACTTGGCGAGGTTGTCGCCGTCCGGTTTGATCTCGGTCGTCCCCTCGAGGATCGCCGGCACAACCCGGTCGATCAGGCTGTCGGTGACTTCGATCCGGCTTTTCTTGAACGGCTTCGGGAAGACGCGCTTGTCGAAGTCGGCGCGGGCGACGTTGCCGGCCTCGTCGCGGCCGAACACGCGGATCGGCGTGTTGAGATCCTGGTCGTGACGCAGCGCGAAGAACGCGATCTTCACCGACGGATCCTTGACGTCGATCCCGGGCACCCCGGCGGCCGCGGCCGGATAGCCCGGATACTCGGTGTCGCCGACCACGACACCGGAGACGATGTCCTCGGGCGTTGCCCGGTAGACGACCACCTCGCCGCCGCCGTGGTTGATGAAGTGATGTGTCGAGATGACCGAGACGCGCGGGCGCTCGAGTCGGACCTGCACGTCCTTGATCACGGTGTTCTCGGCGACCCGGATGCCGCGCAGCACCGGCTGTGAGGCGGTAACAAGGATCCGTGCCGGGCCCGACACCAGCTCCGGCACTGACCCCTTGCCGACATCACGCGTGACGCGCAGCACCGTCGCGCCGTCCTTCTGTTCTTCCTTGACCTCGGCCCCCTCCTGCCCAAGCGTGTAGAGCGGAAACTGCTTCCCGTTCTGCTCAAGGGTCATCGTCAAGGTCTCGAGCTGGGTACCGGTGGCGCCCACGACGATCTCGGCCGGGGTGGAGAGGCCGACGAACTTTTCAGGACGGATGAACTCGATCGCCGGTCCCGGCAGGCGACCGGCATAAAGGTAGGCGCCGCCGGCGGCGAGAGCAACGATGAGCACGAGGCTGACGAGAAATTTCATGTCTCCAATGATACCGGGCAGCCGGAGAGCACGGAAGGAGAAGGTCAGCGCCCTTTGCACGAGGATCGAAAGGCTGGTAATATTTGTGGTTCAGACCCGTGCCGGTATCGTCTAGGGGTCAGGACACATGATTCTCAGTCATGGGACCGGGGTTCGATTCCCCGTACCGGTACCAAAATTGGCCGCTCCTGCGGCTCCGTTGCCGTAATCGCTCGCACTTCCTCGAACACACGTGGGCCGCAGGCTAACTGCGTCGCGTCCACCGTTTGACCCTCTCAAGGTGCCTCCACCGCGCCCAACGTCACCTCGTTACTCA
>JACDDJ010000841.1 GCA_013817065.1 Acidobacteriota bacterium | reverse complement strand
CGCCCACGCCGCTGGATCGTCGTCTGCCAGCTTCCACCGGCACCACGCCGCCGTCGATAGACCGAGTCCGAGCGCGATTCGTGCGGCGCCATCGGAGGAGGTGAGCCCCGCGAAAAAGCGGAAGATCGGACCATTGAAGCGGACGTGCTGCACCACGTTCTGGATGCCGAACAGGACGTCGACACCTGACGCAAACGGCAGATACAGCAGCACGAACAGCCCTGCGCCAAGCAGCCCGTCGCGGAACGAGATCCGTCGCCACAGGAGAGGAACGAGCACGATCGGCAGCAGCTTGGTCGTGACGGCGAGGACGAATGCGATCGCCGCGAGGCCGGTGCGCTTCCGCGCCAGCCAGAACGCCGCTGCCGTGATCCACAGGGCGCCGAGCGCATCAATGTGGCCGCTGTGGGCGACTTCGAGAACGACGAGCGGATTCCATGCGTACGCGAGTGCCAGCCACTCGCTCCGCCCTGTAGCCGCAAGCCAGCGCCACAACACCACGATGGTCAACAGATCGCACAGGACGAGCGCGAGCTTCATCGCCCACGGTGCGTCCTTGATGCTGACGACGAGCCGGAAGAAAAGCTGCGCCGCAGGGGGATAGGGGGTGCGGGCGCGAGCACTCGGCATGGTGCGCGTCTGATCGTCATGCGTGAATGCCAGCGCTTCGTCGGCGGGGAGAACCGCGTATGGATTGAGCCCGAGCGTCTGCACGCGGCCATCCCACAGGTAGCGGATCATGTCGTTGTCGTAGTTGACGGGACCGGCGGTGAGTGGAACGCGGAACGCGAGCGCGAAGAAGATCGCGACTATGAAGAGCTGACGGCGCTCACCGGGTGAGCGCCAGATCTGAAACAGAATGGCGGCGTAGGCGGCGACACCGACGCCGGCACATGTGAAGAAGAGAGGCCCGCCCAAGGGCGCCTGGGTCACGCCGAGCACGATCATGGCGGCGAGGTAGGCGGTGCCGCTGACCGCGAGCAGGACCGGGGACGTCATCAGTCAGCTATCTTATCGTTCGGCTCATCCTCCTCCGCGCCAACCGCGCCCGCCGCGCGCCGATGAGCAAGTCAGACTTCATGGGCGACGACTGAAGCACGGTGCGTGCCCGCAGCCAGCGCATCGAGGCCATCGATGAGATCCGCCACGAGGTCGTTCGGATGCTCACATCCTGGCGAAAGGCGGATGAGCGTGTCAGACAAGCCGAGTGCATGCCGCGTCTCCGCCGGGATCGACGCATGCGTCATGCGCGCGGGATGGCAGAGCAGCGACTTGACGCCACCCAGGCTCTCGCCAAGCGCGAAGAAGCGGCGAGAGGAGACGAACGACACCACCTCATCCACCGTGCCGTCCAGCTCGAACGAGACCATTCCCCCGAAGCCAGTCATCTGACGCCGTGCGATCTGGTGACCGGGATGATCCACATGCCCGGGGAAATACACCGCCTTCACGAGCGGATGCCGCAGCAGCGCGTCCGCGATCGCGGTGGCGTTCAGCGCGTGACGTTCCATCCGCAGCTCCAGCGTCTTCAATCCACGCAGCGTCAGCCAGCAGTCGAACGGGGACGGCACCGCACCAGTCGCGTTCTGCAGGAACTTCACCGGCTCGAACACTGCCGCGTCCCGCGCCAGCACCGCGCCCTGGATCAAGTCCGAGTGCCCGGCGAGGTACTTGGTCACGCTGTGGACGACAAGGTCCGCGCCGAGACTGAAGGGCTGCTGAAAGTAGGGGGTCGCGAAGGTGTTGTCCACGACCACCAGTGCGCCTTTGGCGTGTGCGGTCGCACAGATCCTGGCGATGTCATAGATCAGGAGGCGGGGATTGGTCGGCGACTCGATCCAGACCAGGCGGGTGCGACTGCTCAACGCCGCCTCGAAAGCGGAGTGATCCGCGATGTCTACCTGGCGCACGATACAACCCGTTGGCTGATAGACCTTGGAGAGGAGCCGATAGGTGCCGCCGTAGACGTCCTGCGGGATGACGATCTCATCACCCGGCTTGAGGTAGGCCTGCAGGATTGCGTTCTCAGCCGCGAGACCGGATGCGAACACGGCTGCGTGC
>JACDDJ010000840.1 GCA_013817065.1 Acidobacteriota bacterium | reverse complement strand
GCTCCCGCTGCGCTCCCGGTCCTCGCCCTGGCTGGCCCGAACGGAAGCTCGAGCGCCGGACGACGGGCGATCGTGAGCCGCGACGCGGCGGCCGGTTCAGCGCTGGAGCCCTTGGCCGCCAGGTGCGATGTGTAGCTGTGCAGATCCACTGGCGTCTGGGTGGGCGCGGCGGGCGCGTTGCGGCAGCTGCCGGCGTGGTCGAAGCCGGTGGCGATGACGGTGATCTTCACGCGCCCGCCGAGCGACTGGTCGACGACAGCGCCGAAGATGATGTTGGCGTCCTCGTGCGCGGCTTCCTGGATGACGGTCAATGCCTCGTTGACCTCCATCAGCGACATGTCGGGGCCGCCGGTCACGTTGATGATCACGCCACGGGCACCGTTGACCGAGGCATCTTCGAGCAGTGGACTCGAGATGGCCCGGTGCGCCGCGTCCATCGCGCGCGACGAGCCCTCCGCCATGGCCGTGCCCATCATGGCGACGCCCATGCCCGACATGATCGTCTTGACGTCCGCGAAGTCGAGGTTGATCAACCCCGGGACGAGGATGAGGTCGGAGATGCCCTGGATCGCCTGCCGCAGGACGTCGTCTGCCGCCGCGAAGGCGTCGGTCAACGACGTGGTGCGGGAGATCGTCGCCAGGAGCCGCTCGTTCGGGATCGTGATCACGGTATCGACGCTCCCGCGCAGTTCTTCGAGACCGCGCTCGGCCTGGATCGCGCGCTTCCTGCCTTCGAACTTGAACGGCTTGGTCACGACCGCGATGGTGAGCGCGCCGAGCTCACTCGCGAGGCTCGCGATGACCGGCGCCGCGCCGGTCCCGGTGCCGCCGCCAAGGCCGGTCGTCACGAACACCATGTCGGCCCCGTCGAGAGCCTCGATGAGCTTTTCGGTGTCTTCGAGCGCCGCCTGCCGTCCAACGTTCGGATCGGCGCCGGCCCCGAGCCCCTTCGTCAGTTTTGCGCCGATCTGCAACTTGTTCGCAGCAGGATTCAGCCGCAGCGACTGCAAATCGGTGTTGGCGACGATGAACTCCACACCGTCGAGGCCGGAGGCTACCATTCGGTTTACGGCGTTGCTGCCACCACCTCCGACACCCACCACCTTGATGCGGGCGCCGCTGCGCCCCTCTTCGTCGAGCTTCAACCGCAGCGATGCCGCGTCGTTGATATTCATGTCAGCCATTACGCCTCCCATTGGAACGCCGCACTTTGATCGTCTGCACTCTGCATCAGAGAAATTCCTTGAATAGTCCGCGGAGCCTTCCGGCGACACGGCCAAAGGCGCCGGCACCCACGGGCTGCGGCACCAGGCCCACCTGGTTGCGGTGGGCGTACATCACCAGGCCTACGGCAGTTGCGAATGCCGGGCTGTTCACGTGATCCGCGAGACCGCCGACCCCCGCTGGTGTACCGCGGCGGATCGGCAGATCGAATATCTGCTCACCGATTTCAGACATCCCCTCGAGAAGAGCGCCGCCACCGGTGAGCACGATCCCGGAGTTGAGCGACTTCTCGAAGCCGGCTTTGCGGATCTCGTCCCACAGAAGGTGAAAGATCTCTTCCGCGCGGGGCTGGAGGATCTCTGAAAGAATTCGTCGTGCCATCACGCGCGGCTTGCGACCGCCGACGCTGGCCACATCCATCGTCTCGTCCTCGTCGACCATTGCGGACAGGGCGCAGCCGCAGCGGCGCTTGATCTTTTCTGCATCCGGGATCGGCGTCCGGAGCCCGACTGCAATGTCATTGGTGAAGTGATCGCCGCCCACGGCAACCACACCAGTGTGCCAGAGGCTGCCTCGTTCGAAAATAGCGAAGTCGGTTGTCCCGCCGCCGATATCGACGAGCGCGACACCGAGTTCCTTTTCATCCTGTGTCAGGACGGCTTCGCTCGCCGCCAATTGCTCGAGGACGGGCTCGACCACCGCGACTCCAGCCCGATTCACGCACGCGACGGTGTTCTGCGTGGACGAAGCGCTGCCGGTGACGACGTGGACGTTCACTTCGAGGCGCGAGCCCGTCATCCCGATCGGTGCACCGATGCCGTCCTGTTCATCCACCACGAAA
>JACDDJ010000215.1 GCA_013817065.1 Acidobacteriota bacterium | reverse complement strand
GCCGCCGATGGTGCAGCTGCCGCCACGGCGGTGCGCAGACGATCCATGTCTTCACTGGTGATCGTCCAGTGGTCACCCGATCCCCGTGCGATCTGGTTCGAGCCCATCTTGTAGATGTTGAAGAGGAACTGATCCTTGTAGCGCGACGCGAGATCGAGCACCGCGTAGTTTGCCGTGACCGAGTAATCAATCGACTGCCGGAACTTCCACTCCTGCGGCATGATCGGCGCCGGCAGGTCACCCCGCGGCATGATCGTATTCATCGTCGCCGGAATCTGGGTGGGCGTCGGGTTCCCGATGATCTCGGTCAACAGTCCGATGATGTTCTGGAAGTACGGGGTCGTGCGGAGCCCGCCGTTCCACCACGTCGAGTAGTTCGCTCCCGAGCGCATCGTGAAGCCGGGCTTCCCTTCCTGCAGGAAGCGATGGTGCATCGCGGCGCCGACCAGGTCGAGGCCGGTCACGATCATCGGATCGAAGTTGTAGTTGAACGGATCACGGAACGGCGGCGAGAAAATCACCGTGCCGGCGGGGCCGGTCTGGTGATGGTTGTACATGATCTGCGGCAGCCACTCCCAGTACATCATCCGGTTCAGGTTCTGGGATTCCTTAATGTTCGACATGTAAAAGTCGCGGTTGTTGTCGTGCCCGGCGTACTTCTCGTAGAGCCTCGGGCTGCAGGTCCGCCGCTGCAGCGGGTCGGTGTCCTGCATGTAGCACTTCGAGACCATCTGCATGCCGTCTGGATTGGCGTGGACGGCAACGATGATGACGTCCCGCAGCAGGCGCTGGGTCTCGTCATCATTTCGGCTGACGAGCTGATAGACCGTCTCCATCAACTGATGGGCGCCGACAACCTCGGTGGCGTGAAGACCGCCGTCGATCCAGACCACGGCCTTGCCTTCCTTGGCCAGGGCGCGCGCCTGCTCCTCGCTGAGGCCGCGGGCCTTATGAAGTTGCTGCGAGATCTGCTTGTAGCGATCGAGCTTCGCGAAATTTTCCGGCGCGGTGATGATCGCCGCCAGGTGAGGGCGGCCCTCTTCGGTCTTGCCGATCTCGACGACCTGCATCCGAGACGATTCCTTGTCGAGTTTCTGCCAGTAGGCCTGGAACTGATCGTAAGTGGCGAGCTGGTAGTCGTCGCCGATCGCAAACCCGAACTGCTGCTTGGGGCTGGTAATCGTCTGACCGGTGGCCGCCGATGCAACGGCCAGTAGGGCCGCGATCGCAATCGCAACGCGCGGGGTGCGCCTGTACATCCTGATCCTCCTCGGGGGAATAACCGCGTAAAGATACCTCAATCGGCATCTATCAATCGACCGATCGATTAATCGAATCGATGGATGGATTGGCGCGGGATCGATCTCAATAGAGCATCGATCTCATAGAGGATGAGCCGAGACTATTTGAACGGTGCGCCGGCGGCGGGGGCACCGAACTCCGGCATGATGCCGTTGAGGGTGACGTCATGTTCGTAGATGACGCCATCGGCGTTGGAAGCGAAGAAGCGCGGACTGGAGTTCGGATCGAGCGTGTCGCCGAGAACGACGTAGCCAGGCGCCGCGGCCCCGGCGGCCAGGCCGTTACAGGTCGCGGGTGCGCCCGGGAGCGGCGTGGCCCCTACGGTGAAGCTGTAGCCGCTCTTGATGACGGTGGTGGCACTCGCCAGGTCGTCCGAGAGGAACGAGTTCGGGCTGCCCGGAGGATTGATGCCCAGCGACGGCAGGTCCGGCGCGTAGAACCCGAGGCCGCAGCTGATCGCGAAGGTGAGTTGGGCGCTGCCAATGGTCCGGATCGTGCCAACCGCGGCGGCTGATTGCGCCGCGGTCCGCGCGCGCGTGAGACTCGGAAGCGCGAGCGACGACAACAGCCCGATCAACGCGATAACGAACAGCATGTCGATCAAGGTGAAGCCGCGCTCGCCAGACAAGCGACGCCGATGGCCCGTTCGATGGACAATTTTCGGCACTAGCGCCATTTCTCGGCAGTCCTGATTTGTCACCGCCACGGGCGATTATCACCTTACCTGTCGATTGCCTTGGAGTTGTGTCCGGGTATGCCGCCACCAGTGCAAGACAAGCACCACAGCCATAAGGGCCACGCCGAGCAGGTCCAACCGCGGATCGGCAAAGAACAACAGCCCGCCGGCCAGCCCCAGCGCCACCCGCTCCGACATGCGCGCAGCGCCGAGGATCCAGCCCCCGAAGGCCCCGGCGAAGGCGGCGATGCCAAGGGCCGCGGTCACGGCCGTCCACACGACCGGTAGCGCCGGTGCCTGCAACAGCAGCGCGGATCCTTCAGGAGTCAAGGTGAAGGCAAACGGAACCAGGAAGGCTGGCAGCGTGTACTTCCACGTCAGCATCATGGTTTTGAACGGGTCGCCGCCTGTGATCGCCGCAGCGGCGAAAGGCGACAACGCGGTCGGCGGACTCACCTCCGACAGGACGGCGTAGTAGAAGATGAACATGTGCGCGGCCGGCGGCGGCACCCCGCTCTGAATCAGCGCCGGTGCCACCATCACCGCCGCGATGATGTAGGAGGCCGTCACGGGCACGGCGAGCCCGAGCATCCACACCGCCAGCGCCGAGTAGAGCACGGTGAGAAACAGGTGGCCGCCCGCGAGGGTGACGATCAGTCCCGCGATCTTCAGGCCGAGTCCGGTCAACGTGACGACCCCGACGATAATCCCGGCGGTGGCGGTGGTCGCGACAACGCCGAGGACGCCTGTGGCTCCAGTGCGCAGTGCCTCGGCGAGCCGGCGCGGCCACAGCGCCGTCTCGCGGCGGATGAAGCTCAGTCCCACCGCGAGAACGGTCGCCCAGAACACCGCGCGAAAGGCTGAGAGGCCCGTCACCATCAGCACCGCGATGGCCGCCAGGGACGTGAAGTGATAGCCGTACCGCTTCGTCAACACCCACAGACCCGGAGTGTCGATCGGCGCAGGACGAGTGCCGGCGCGGCGTGCGTCCGCCTCGATCATCAGGAAGATGGAGAGGTAATACAGAATCGTGGGGATGGTTGCCATCACCAGCACGCGCAAGTACGAGATCCGCAGAAACTCGGCGATGAGGAACGCGGCCGCGCCGAGCGTCGGCGGCGAGAGCAGCGCGCCGATCCCCGCCGCCGAGAGGATCGCGCCGCCCGTTTCCGGCTTGAAGCCGGCGCGACGCAACAGCGGCCACGACACCGATCCCAGCATCACGGTTGTCGCAACCCCGCTTCCCGAGACGGTGCCGAGTAGAAAGCCGGCCAGCGTTACCGTCCGGCCGGGCGCGGCGCCCGAGCGTGACTTCCCCATCGCCGCCATCGACCAGTCGATGAAGAACTGGCCGGCGCCCGAGAACTCCAGCACCGCGCTATAAATCGTGAACAGGACGATGTAGGTGGCGGCGACGTCGAGCGGCACGCCGAAGATCCCCTCCAGCGTCATGTAAAGAGTGCCGATCAGACGATCAGGCGGATAACCGCGGTGCGCGATCAGCGAGAGACCGACCGTATCGAGATGCGGCCCGAGCAGCGCGTAGACCAGGAACGCGACCGCCGTCAGCGGCAGGATCCACCCCACGGCGCGGCGCGTCGCCTCGAGCACCAGCAGGATCGCCACTCCGCCGAGCACGAGATCGGCGGGTGCAGGCTCCGCCGCGCGATAGACGAATTGGCTGAAGTCGATCAGCGGCCACGACAGCGCCGCGATCGACGCCGCAATGAGAAGGCCGTCGAGCGCACCAACACGCGAGCCGCTGCCGCGCACGCGCGGGAACAGCAGGAACGACAGAACCAGTGATACGAGCAGGAAGCTGACGCGGTAGACCTGGGGCTGAACGATGAACAGCACCCAGTAGAGCGCGTAGAGCGAGAGGCCGATGGCCAGGAGCCCGGCTACCCGGCCGGTGAAGCCGTCAACCCGTCGAACGGGCGCTTCGTCGGAAGGTACTGGCGAACTGGTCCCGGGGAGCATCAATGCGAAGGATGGTACCCGATCGCACTAGCGGATCCCCTTCTCATTGAAATAACGCTGCGCCCCGGGATGGAAGTCTACCGGCGAACCCTTGATGGCGGTCTCGATCGACAGCGTGCGCGCCTCCGGATGGATACCGGCCAGCTCGGGCTGATTCTCGAACAGCACTCGCGTGATGTCATACGCGAGTTGCTCGGGCATCGAACGATTCACGACGAGCACGTTCGCGACACCAACAACAGATACCGGCGCCGTGACGCCGGGGTAGGCGCCGGCCGGCACGTCCAACGGGAAGTACAGCGGCCCGTGCTCTCGCTGGAGCGCCGGCACGAGAGCACCGGTCGGGATCATACGAAGGGCGATGCCGGGCGAGTGTGCAAGATCCTGCACCGCGGCGGTGGGTAGTCCCCCGCTCCAGAAGAACGCGTCGATCTTGCCGTCCTTGAGGGCGCCAGCCGACTCCGACGCGCCGAGGCCCTGGCGCGTGAGATCGACGCCAGGATTCAGTCCGGCGGCGCGCAGCGTGCGAAATGCGATCACTTCCGTGCCGCTGCCGGGTGCACCGGTCGACACCGTCCGGCCCCGCAGCCCCTGCACCGATGTGATGCCGCTCGACGCGAGCGTCACGAGGTGCGTGTAGTTGGAGTACAGCACCGCGATGCTGGCCACAGGCGCCGGCGTGCCTTCGAACGCGCCGCGGCCGTTCGCGGCGTCCGCGACGGTGTCGGCAAGGGCGAACGCAATGTCAGCCTTACCGTCGCGAACGAGCTTGAGGTTATCGACCGATGCCGCGGTGACCTCGGCCGACGCGCGCACTCCGGGGACATGGTCGTTGAGGATCTTGGCGAGGCCGCCGCCGTACGGATAGTAGACGCCGCCAGTGCCGCCGGTCGCGATCGAGAGGAACCTCGATCCTGGCGTGCCACCGCTATCGCAGCCGGCCGCCAGGATCGCGCAGATGAGAAACGTCGCAAGGCTCGCGGGCATCGAGGTCACGCGCCATTTTAGAACGAAGGTCACGGAAGAAGAGCGTCCGTGTATTCCGTGTCCGTGTATTCCGTGCGCATCCGTGTGATTAGCGGGTCAGCTTCCGATACTTGATTCGGTGTGGCTGGTCCGCCTCGGCGCCGAGGCGACGCTTGCGGTCGGCTTCGTAGTCCTCGTAGTTCCCCTCATACCAGACGACCTTGCTGTCGCCTTCGAAGGCGAGCATGTGCGTTGCGATCCGGTCGAGGAACCAGCGGTCGTGGCTGATGACCACCGCGCAGCCTGCAAAGTTCAGGAGGGCTTCTTCGAGCGCCCGCAGCGTATCGACGTCGAGGTCGTTGGTCGGCTCGTCGAGCAGCAGCAGGTTGCCGCCGCTGCGCAGGAGCTTGGCCAGGTGCACGCGATTGCGTTCTCCGCCGGACAACTGGCCGACTTTGCGCTGCTGGTCGCGGCCCTTGAAGTTGAACCAGGAACAGTAGGCGCGCGACGCGACCGAACGCTTGCCGAGCTCGACCTCGTCACCGCCGCCGGTGATCTCTTCCCACACCGATTTGTTCGCGTCGAGCGCATCCCGAGATTGATCGACGTGGCCGACCTGCACGGTCTCGCCCAGCCGCAGCATGCCGCCGTCGGGCTGCTCCTGCGCGGTGATCATCCGGAACAGCGTCGTCTTGCCGGCGCCGTTTGGCCCGATGACGCCCACGATCCCCGAGCGCGGCAGCGTGAAGTTCACGTCGTCCATCAGCAGCAGGTCGCCGTACGCCTTGCGAAGATCACGAGCCTCGATGACGATGTCACCGAGTCGCGGACCGGGCGGGATGTAGATTTCGACCTGTTCGACCTTCTGCGCCGTGTCTTCGCTCAGCAGCTGTTCGTAGGCGTTGAGACGCGCCTTCCCTTTTGCCTGGCGGGCGCGCGGCGACATGCGGATCCAGTCGAGCTCCCGCTGGAGCGTGCGCTGACGCTTGGACTCGGACTTCTCTTCCTGCGCGAGCCGGTTCTGCTTCTGCTCCAGCCACGACGAGTAGTTCCCTTCCCAGGGAATCCCGTGGCCGCGATCGAGCTCGAGAATCCAGCCGGCAACGTTGTCGAGGAAGTAGCGATCGTGGGTCACGGCCACGACCGTGCCGGCATAGTCCTTCAGAAATCGTTCGAGCCAGGCGACCGACTCGGCATCGAGGTGATTGGTCGGTTCATCGAGCAGGAGCAGGTCAGGCGATCGCAACAGCAGGCGACAGAGCGCGACGCGACGTCGCTCGCCCCCCGACAGCGTCGTCACATCGGCATCCGGCGGCGGCAGCCGCAGCGCGTCCATGGCGAGCTCCACTCGCGAGTCGAGGTCCCATCCCTGGGCGGCCTCGATCCGGTCCTGGACCTTGCCCTGCTCCTCGAGGACCTTCTCCATCTCCTCTGGCGACATCTCCTCGCCGAACTTCGCGTTGATCTCGTCGTAGCGGTTCAGCAGATCGCGGATCTCGGACACGCCCTCTTCGACATTGCCGAGAACGGTCTTGGCGGGATCGAGCTTCGGCTCCTGCTCGAGAAATCCGGTGCTGATACCCGCAGCCGGGAAGGCCTCACCAACGAAGTTCTGATCCTGCCCCGACATGATCCGAAGCAAGGTGCTCTTGCCCGATCCGTTCAGACCGAGGACGCCGATCTTCGCGCCCGGGAGGAACGAGAGCCAGATGTCCTTGAGGACGACATGGTCGGGCTGATGAACCTTGCCCAGACCTTTCATGGTGTAGATGAATTGGGCCATATGAAGAGGAAAGTGTACTCGCAACGTCGGGAACGGCACCAGCAGCTGATCGCGCTGAAGTCGAACGGGGCCGATCCGCAGGATCCCGACGAGTACTGCGCCGACAAGCATCTTCCGGTTGCCGAAGCGCCCCGCAGTGTCGTCCAGATGGTGGCGGAGATGCTAATCCGTGATCCGCTCACTGCGTGGAACCAGCCGACACTTGACAATGGCGGTAGTGAATTCGCGTGTTAAGCGATTTGCGAATGGTCGTAATTTGCGAATCGGCACGGCCTCAAAGCTTGCAAACCGGAACTCGCTTTGCGCAACGGTCTTCTCGAAGTGGCGAATCGTCATTTGACTGAGTCCACCACTGATTTCACTAAATTGCGTCGCGCCGTCCTTTGAGAACTCCCCGTACCAGCGCATGATGGCTTTCTCGCTAAAGACCAGATGCGCCCATGGGAAGATTGAGAACCCGTGTCCTCCCAACGGGTGATACCAGGTCGGGCCAAACGATGCGATGATGTAACCACCTTTCTTCAAGAGCCGGCGCATATCTCGCAGCTCGGCGGCGGGATCAGCAAAGTGTTCGAAAGCGTCGAAGGTCATAATGACGTCGGCTTTCTCATCGGTCCTGGTTGTAAAAATACAGCGGTCCGAGACGCCTGCCTGCTCTGCTGAAGACCTCGCTCCG
>JACDDJ010000839.1 GCA_013817065.1 Acidobacteriota bacterium | reverse complement strand
CGTGCCGTTGGGATCGGGCCAGTACTTCATGATCGCCTGGGCCGTCGGATTGATGCGGTCCGCCGGGATGATGTTGCCCGGGAACGGATCCCGCGTCCACACGTTGTTCACATCACGGCCGGTCGCCGGGTCGTAGATCCGGATCAGGTTGCCGGAGGCATCCACCAGTCCCGAGAAATCGCCGTTCTTCATCGCCGGCGTCGGCACCGTGCTGAACAGTGGCGCCGGCGTGCCTTCCCGGTACTTCTCCCCGGTGAACAGGAAGAAGGTCTTGTTCCTCCAGACCGGACCATCCAGGCTGAACCCGTACTGATCGATGTACTGATCGGTCTTCGGTGCGTTGCGCGTGTTGAGGATGTGCGAGTTGGCGGCCAGCGCCTTGCGCCGCATGAAGTCGTAGACCACGCCGTGGAAGCTGTTGCTGCCCGACTTGAGCGACATGTTGACGACGCCGCCGGCGGTACGCCCGTACTGCGCGTCGTACGAGTTCGTCGAGATCTTTATTTCATGGACGGCTTCCGCAGGCGGCACGTAGGCGATGTTGTTGCCTCCCTGGTTCGCGTTGTTGGGCGCGCCGTCGAGCAGGAACTCGTTGTTGCGGTTAGACCCGCCGGTCATCGACCAGTCGGCGAGGGCGCCGTTGTCGAACGGACGGAGATAAATCGCCGGCCCGTTGTAGGTCACGCCGGCCACGAGCACCACGAGCGCCATCGGGCTGCGCGACTGGAGCGGCAGCTCGGCGATGCGGGCGCTGTCAATGACGGTGCCGCGGTCGGCGCGGCTCGTCTCGAGGAGCGGCGCCTCGGACAGGACCGTGAGTTCCTCGGTCAGCCCGCCCACGCCGAGCTGTGCGGTGATCTCGGCAGTCTGCCCGACCTGCAGGCGCATGTCGGTGCGGGTGTACTTCTGAAAGCCGCTCATCTCGACGGTGAGCGTGTAGTTCCCCGGGCGCAGGAACGGAACGGTAAAGCTCCCTTCCTGGTTCGTCGTCGCCGTGGCGACCTCGTTCGTGTCCTGGTTCTGGACGTTCACCGTCGCCCCGGGCAGCGCGCCGCCGCTCGAATCGACGACCCGTCCTCTCACGGTGGCCCGGAACTCCTGGGCATAGGCGCCGGCAACCGACGCCAGCAGCACGGCCGCGCAGAACAGGCCGCGGTACAACCGCATTCTCATCATCAGCATTCCTCCGAGGGTCTTTCGCAGTATCCGAGGGTCTTTCGCAGTAATCGACTGTTCACCCTGTGCACCGACGCCCCCCGTGCACGACCACCCCGTCGTGGACGACACCTGCTGACCGGCGAGTTGAAGCGCGGAGGGAAGCGGTTAACGTATACAACGGGTGTGCCCGGCGCGGCAAGCCCCCGCGGTCACGAAGTTCAACGCGGAACTCCGCGCAGAAGGCGATGGCATCTGCGAACGACGGGCGCCCGATACGGATTATTGGAGGACAGACTTCAAGAATCCGTCTGCGTGAAAGAGATTCAGGGCTCGCCAGGCGGCACGAAGCTGGGGTTTAGTGCCCGCGCCCGGGCGAATGCGGCTCGCGACGCCTCATGATCGCCGAGGCGCTGGAGCGCCCGGCCGGCCTGATAGTGAGCGGGCGCGTGCTCGTCGAAGAGCGAGGTCGCCCGGCGGAAGTGATCGAGAGCCGTCACCGGATCTCCGCTGTCGAGCCGTTGGGTGCCGACAGACGTCCAGACGCTGGCCTCCTGTTCGCGCTGCGCCCGCTGACGCAGGCGCTCGGCATCAGCCAGATGGGCGCGGGCGGCCGCGTCCTCTCCCGCGAGTTGAAGAACCCGCGCGAGCGTGTAATGCGCCCCGGCGCCATCAGGGCGCAAAGCAATGGCACGGCGCAGGGCATCGACCGCGCCGGCCCAGTCCCCCTGGTCCTTGAGCACCGCGCCCAGGGTGTCGTGCGCGTCAGCCGATCCTGGATCGGCGGATACCGCCGCACGCAGCGAGGCGGCTGCACGATCCAGTTCACCCTGCTGCCAGTAAATCACGCCAAGCGTGTAGTGGACCTCCGCGCGAGGCTCCGTCCTGATGATCCGCACCAGGTGGTCGAC
>JACDDJ010000838.1 GCA_013817065.1 Acidobacteriota bacterium | reverse complement strand
AAACTGGAGACTATCAGTAGCCGTTCAGTCCAGAAGGAGACGCATGAGCACGACAAGACAGTACGAGCTCGTCTACGTGATGACGCCGCAGGCGTCCGACGAGCAGGTAGCCGAGCTGCACACCCAGATCGAACAGATTGTCCAGCGGTTCAACGGCACGCTCGACAAGACCGAGAACTGGGGACGGCGGAAGCTCGCCTATGAGATCGGGCACCATCGCGAGGGCACCTACGTCGTCGAGACGATCACGGGCGGCGGGGACCTGATGAAGGAAATCGATCGGCGCCTGAAGGTGCTCGACTCGGTCATCCGCCACCTGATTGTCCGGGTGGACGAGGAGCTGCGCGTGGCGGATCGCACGCGTGATGCGCGGAAGTCCACGCAGGCCAGGCGGCGCACGGCCCGCGGGCTGCCGCCGGAGCCGCAGCCGGGTGAGGGGCGCGGCGACAACATGGATCAGGACGACGACCGGAACGACAGGTACGAGGTGCAGCGATGAGCGAGGAACGAGGAGGGCGCGGCCGAGGCGGGGCGAAGGGGCGCGACGCCGACAAGGCCAAGGCGGGCGAGCGTCCGCGCGGCGGCTTCTTCCGCCGGCGCCGGGTGTGCAAGTTCTGCGCGGAGAAGATCGATTACGTCAACTATAAGGATGTGCGCCTGCTGATGCCGTTCCTGCCCGAACGCGGGAAGATCCAGCCGCGCCGCATCTCCGGTACCTGCGCGCTGCACCAGCGGAAGCTGCAGACGGCGATCAAGCGTGCGCGCCAGCTCGCGCTGATTCCTTACGTCACCGAGTAGCCCGGGAGTTGCCAGGAGCCAGGATCAGGCGGGCACTCTCTGGCACGCCCGGGCACGGCGGCACTTTGCATTTCGGAGATCGACACCATGGAAGTCATTCTGAGAGAACACGTCGACAACCTCGGCCGGCGCGGCGACGTCGTGAAGGTGGCGGCCGGCTACGCCCGGAACTACCTGCTGCCGCGTAAGCTGGCGCTGGCGGTCACCGAAGGCAACCGCAGGCAGATCGAGCGGGAGCGGAAGGTGGCGGAGGTTCGCGAGAGCGAGGAGAAGAGCCAGGCCGAAGCGCTCGCGCAGCGGCTCGAGGCGACAGACATCGAGATCGCGCGGCGCGTCGGGGAGAATCAGACGCTCTACGGGTCGGTGACCTCGGCTGACATCGCCGAGGCGCTCGGGGCCAAGGGCTTCGAGATCGACAAGCGGAAAATCGCGCTTGCCGACCCGCTGAAGGCGCTCGGTGAGGCGACCGTGCCGCTGAAGATCCACCGTGAAGTGACCGCGCAATTGAAGGTGAAGGTCGTCGCCGATCAGCGCTGACGATTTTTCACTCGCGCAGACCGGAACGGGTGACGTGGATGGTGCTATCATCCGGGTCGCCCGTTTTCATTTCCGGCGGTTCCTTCCATGCCTGACGTCGCCGCGCCCGAACGCACGCTTCCACACAATCTCGACGCCGAAAAATCGGTGCTCGGCGCGATCCTCATCGACAACGAAGCCTTCAATCATGCGGCGGAGCTGATCGATTCGCACGACTTCTTCCGGGATGCGCACCGGCGCATCTTCGACAAGATGGTGGCGCTCAGCGAGCGCGGTCACGCGATCGACTTCATCACCCTGAAGGAGGAGCTCTCGCGCGCGGGCGAGCTCGACGAGATCGGAGGCCCGGCGTACATCGTTGCGCTCGCCGACGGGGTGCCGCGTTCGGCCAACGTCGAGTACTACGCGCGGATCGTCAAGGAGAAGGCGACGCTGCGGAGCCTGATTCACTCCGCGAAGAAGATCCTGGCGGACGCCTATGAGGGGGAACAGGAACCGGACCTCCTGCTCGACGAGGCGGAGCGTTCGATCTTCGCGATCGCGGAGGACCGCATCCGCGAAGGATTCGTGCCGCTGCGCGATCTGGTCCAGAACAGCTTTGCGACGATCGAAAAGCTGCAGGCGCAGAAGGGGCTCGTCACCGGGGTGCCGAGCGGGTTCGTGGATCTCGACGAGATGACGTCCGGGCTGCAGCCGTCGGACCTGATCCTTGTCGCGGCACGCCCTTCGAT
>JACDDJ010000214.1 GCA_013817065.1 Acidobacteriota bacterium | reverse complement strand
GACGATGAGGGTGCGGGCAGACTTGCGCTGGGGGTGCGGGGTACTGACGCGGAGGGTGCGGTCGGACTGACGCCGGGGGTGCGGGGCACGGAGGCGACCGGGGGGCACACCCGGCGGTATGCGATTCGTCACGGCTCGTCTATAATTCAACCCTTCCATGACCATCAAGACGACGATCGCGGCCGGGACGAAGCTGGGCCCGTACGAAGTGCTGTCGCTCCTCGGCGCCGGCGGGATGGGTGAAGTTTACCGGGCCAAGGACACGCGGCTAGGACGGGATGTCGCGGTCAAGGTGCTGCCACGCTCGTTCGCGAGCGATCCCGATCGTCTCCGCCGGTTCGAACAGGAAGCCCGCGCGACCGGGATGCTCAATCACCCGAACATCCTTGCGGTCCACGATATCGGCACTCACGACGGCGCACCCTACGTCGTCTCCGAGTTGCTCGAAGGGCAGACGCTCCGGCAGCGGATCGATGGCGCCCCGATGCCGGCGCGCAAAGCGACCGAACTTGCCGCGCAGTTTGCCCGCGGTCTGGCGGCCGCGCACGACAAGGGCATCGTCCATCGCGACCTCAAACCGGACAACCTGTTCGTGACCCGCGAAGGCCGCATCAAGATCCTCGACTTCGGCCTCGCGAAGGTGGCGCCGCCTGCGCTTGCGACTGCCGAGACCGCGATGCTGGCCGAAACCGCGCCAGTTGCCATGGGCAGCCCCGGCACCGAAGCGGGCATGATCCTCGGCACGGCCAGCTACATGTCGCCCGAGCAGATCCGCGCCGCGCCGGCCGACAACCGGTCGGACATCTTCTCCTTCGGCCTCGTGTTCTACGAGATGCTCACCGGGCGTCCGGCCTTCCGGGCGGATTCGGCGGTGGAGACGATGAGCGCGATCCTGAAGGCGGATCCGCCGCGGATGGCGGCGCACGCCGAAGACCTCCCGCCGGAGCTGGAACGCATCGTCCTGCACTGCCTGGAGAAGAATCCGGAGGAGCGGTTTCAATCGACTCACGACATCGCGTTTCAGCTCGAGTCCATGAGCGGGATATCCCCCGCGCGCGCACTGGCGGCGCCGTCACCATCTCAATGGCAGCGGCATCTGAAGCCGGCGCTGGTTGGCGTGGCCCTGCTTGCAAGCGGTGCGTTGATCGGATTCGCGGCCCGGAAGGATGCCCCGGTCCTCAAGCCGGAGTTCGAACCGCTCACATTTCGGCGCGGATCGGTGCCGGCGGCGCGTTTCGCGCCGGATGGAAGCACGGTGGTCTACTCCGCGGGGTGGGAAGGCACACCGGTCAGTCTCTACACCGCGCAGGCAGGCACGCCGGAATCCCGGTCGCTCAATGTCGCAGGCACGATTCGGTCGGTCTCGAAATCCGGTGAGCTCATTCTCACGATCCCCAGACCTGGACGCCCCGCGATGCTGGCGCGCCTGCCGCTTGGCAGCGGTGCACCTCGAGAGCTCGTGGAGCGTGTCCGCGATGCTGACTGGGCACCCAACGGTGAAGACGTGGCGGTCGTGAGCACCGGAGGCGGCCGGCACACGCTGCAGTTTCCAATCGGCAAGGCCATCTACGAGCCGGCCGGCTGGATCAGCAGTTTGCGCGTCTCCCCGACCGGCGATCGGATCGCGTTCGCCGAGCACCCGATCCTTCAGGACCTTCGCGGTGGCGTCTCCGTAGTAGACCTTGAGGGCCACAAGACGACGATCGCCGACGGCTTCGAGGATGTCGGCCGGGTAGGCTGGTCGCCCGACGGGCGCGAGATCTGGTTCTCCGCGTCGACCGCGGGTGTGGATCACGTGGTGTATGCCGCGCCGGCCGGCGGGGGCCCCACGCGGGTACTCCTCGCCGGTCCGGGGCACTTCGGCCTGCAGGACGTGTCCGCGTCGGGCGACGTTCTTGTCTCCCACGGGGTGAGACGTCCGTCGATCGTTGTGCGCGCACCCGGCGCGGCGGAGACGGAGCTCGGGTGGATGGACTATTCAATTCTCAAGGACATGTCGAGCGACGGCAGGCGGATCCTCTTCTCCGAGCAAGGCGTTGCCGGTGGCGCAGGTTACTCGGTCTACGTTCGCTCGACCGATGGATCCGCGGCCGTGCGCCTGGGAAAGGGTGATGCGCAGTCGCTCTCTTTCGATGGACAGTGGGCCCTGGCGGTTGATCTCGCGACTCACACGCTGAACCTGCTGCCAACGGGCGCCGGTCAGCCCCGCATCGCAAATCACGACATCACCGCGTACTCCTGGGCGGGATTCCTTCCCGGTGACAAGAGCATCGTGTTCGTCGGTGAGAAGGGCGGCGTGACCCGCATCTACGTCCAGGACCTGGACGGTCGAGCCCCGCGCCCGATCACACCTGACGGGGTGACCATCTCCCGAAACACCGTCTCGCCCGACGGCAAGTGGCTGGCCGCCATCGACCAGGGCAAGATCATGCAGTATCCAATCGCGGGCGGCGAGCCGCGGGCGGTCGCGGGCACCGCCACCCTCGATAACCCGATTCGCTGGAACGCGAACGGCACCGTCCTCTACGTCGGAGTGACCACCGGCTCGGCAACCCAGGTCTTCGCACTCGATCCGGCCACCGGCACACGCAAGGCCCTGCTCGACATTGCGCCGCGCGATCGCGTCGGAGCGGGTGGGATTCAGGTTCTGTTTCTCTCGGCTGACGGCACCTCGTACGCCTTCAACTACATCCGGACCCTCCAGAATCTCTACGTCATCAAGAACGTGCGCTGATCGTCTGCGAAGGGTCCGCCGTCGGTCAGCGCGGCACTGCTCGCAGGCGGTACAATCACCTGACTCGTGGCACTGAACTACCTGGCGACCCGCTTCACCTGCTCCTGGCCATGGTCGATTGCGACCCTGCTCTGCGACGGCCGCATCGTCTGCGGCTGCTCCGACCCGTACGCCAAGCGGGTCCTTGGCGATACACGGCAGACGACGTTGTCGGCGGTGTGGACCGGGGAGACAGCCACGGCGCTCAGGCGAGATCTCAACGCCGGCGGATCGAAGTTCTGTGGCGACTGCGCGCTCAAGCTGCCGCTGAAGAAGGACCAGGCGCCGCCGCAGCGCGGGGACGATGTCGGCGCGCTGCCCTCGCGCCTGTATGTCGAGTGCACCGCAGCCTGCAACATCTCCTGCGCTCAGGCGTGCTGTGCGCCAGAAACCGGGATCACGCGGACCCGGCAGGCCGGCATGCTCGACTTCGAACTGTTCCGGCGCGTCATCGACGAGGCTGGACCATCACTGGTGCGCGTCGACTTCTTCAACTACGGCGAGGCGTTTCTGCACAAGCGCGCCGTCGAGATGTGCGAGTACATCAAGACGAACTTCCCGCACATCTACTTGTATTCCTCCACCAACGGGCTGGCGTTCACCGAGGAGTCAGTGCGCCGGCTGGTGCACTCCGGCATCGACGAGCTCACATTCTCGATCGATGGCGCGACGCAAGAGAGCTACGTGAAGTACCGCCAGCGCGGCGACTTTGCCAAGGCGATCCGCAATCTGGGGTTCGCGACCGACGAGAAGCGCAAGGCGGGCCGAGATGTCCCGTTCATCAACTGGCGATACATCCTCTTCTCGCACAACGACTCTGACGAGGAGATGGAAAGCGCGCGCACGCTCGCCCAGGAACTCGGCGTCGATCGCCTGTGCTGGGAGTTGACCGATCATCCCGAGGACATGTTCTCGCGCCGCTTCGTGCGCGGGACGCCGGACCTCGACGGCATTCGGCACGCCGTCTGGGACGCCAACAACCTGGGAAATGCGATCCCCGGCGCGACGCCGCGCGCCGAGATCGCCGTCCGCGGACTGCTGCCGCCGCTCCCGATCATCGCGCGGCGTGGGAAGAAGGCGACCGTCCGGACCACCGTCCGCAATGCCTCGACGCGCCGGTTCCCGGCGCAGGCGAGCTACGGCCGCCGCCTCGTCCGGCTGGGCGCGCAGCTCTGCGACGCCTCGGGGGCACTCATCAACCGCGACTTCGAACGCGCCTGGCTGCCGCACCACCTCGAACCAGGCGCGACCACGGACATCGAGATGACGATCACCCCGCCCGAACAACCGGGCCGCTACACCCTCAAGTTCGATCTTGTCTCCGAAGGGATCGACTGGTTCGAGGCGTGCGGCTCTCCCACGACGACCAAGACCCTGCTGGTCATCTGACCCCGCGGGATCGCTGCCCAGTCGTCAAGAGGCCTCACCGCCAGGGGCGCGAAGGACGCCAGGCCATTACTGTGGCCTGTACTCACGTCGGAGGTTCGCCTTGATGTCGGCCTCCGAGTACCAGGCGCGGCGGAGTTTGTGGTCGGCGAAGAGCTGCAGTTGATCGCTGCTGTGGGGTGAGTCCAGCTTAGTCGTCTGGCCGTAGGCGAGGACGGACCACGCCTCACCTGGCTTCGAGAAGTCCACCAGCAGGACCCATCCGTCGCCGAAGCCGACCGGTGCATCGCGTCCGGGCAGGTGGCCGGCGACACGCACCCTGGGATCATCACCGGCCGCGAAGGTCATCACTCGGAACGTGCCGTAGGTCCCTGTCGCACCGTCCCCGGGAATGTCCAGCGTCCCGGCGCGGAAACGATGGACCTCGCCCCAGGCAACCGATGGCGAGCCGTACTGGTCGCGGACGGCGCGGACGGCGGCTTCGAGGTGCCTCACGGCGGCGGCGCGGTCAGCAATGCCGCTCGGGGTCGTCGTGGGACTCGTCTCCTGCCAGGGTGTGCCGAACGGCGGACGGACGGCGTCGGAGTAAAGATCCCAGAACCGCTGAAAGAGGACGGCGCCACGGCTCCCCGCAGAGACCCTGTCATCCCACGCCTCCAGAATGTCGGCGCCGGTGTTCGCGTCCTGCGAAGCATCGGCGCTCGAGCGGACGGCGTCGACGACATCGCGCTTCACCCGCTCGGCCAGCAGCATGCGGGTGGAGTATTTGAGATCGATAACGTCATCCACTGAGTAGGAGGGCTTCTGCTCGAGCAGGTCGAGCGCGAGCTGCGGACGCAGACCGAGCGCGCCGCGTTCGAACTGCTGCGGGAAGGCCGACATCTCGATCGGATCGCGCAGCGAGACGAACTGCGGCGGATTGTTGGCGTTCTGCACGTAGCCGCCCGGTGGGTTCATCAGACGCGGGAAGTCGTCGATCGAATGCATGCGCGTCCACAGATCAGCGCCCGATTTCGCTTCCACGTCCAGCCGGTAATCGCGGCCGTCGGCCCGCACCGGGATCCGCGCGTTCCAGTAGTAGAGGATGTTGCCGTCCGCATCCGCGTAGGTGAAGTTCGAGGTCGGCACCAGGTTGCGCCGCATCGCGGTATTCCACTCGTCCAGATTGCGGGCCTTACTGAGATCGTAGAAGCCCTCGAAGTACTGAAAGGCATCGAGGCGGGTCGAGAGCACAGTGAAGATCCTGTCGCCGGAGCGGTGGATCACCGGCCCGATGTGCGTCGACCAGAACGTCCGTCGCTCGTCGCGCATCGACCCATCGTCGTGCCGGACCTGAACCGTCGCCTCGCGCCGGCGAAGCGGACGCGAGCCGCCATCGAACAAGTAGTGATCGGCCTTCGATGGATCCACCGTCAGCGTGACGACGTCGTCGAGGTCGGGCGCGTTGTTGGTGGTGACAAAGCCGAGGCGATCGTTGAAACCGGCACGCAGCACCGGGATGCCGACGAGGGTGGACCCGTAGAAGTCGATTGTGCCCGGCACGCGGACGTGCGCTTCCCAGTAGAGTGAGGACCACTGCAAGTGGGGTTGCCGAGCAGGATTGGCTTGCCGGTCGTGGTGCGCGAACCCGAGAGGGCGAAGGCGTTCGACCCTGGCGCCTCGTCGATCCAGGATGGCTCCTCCTCACCTCGCGGCTGTCCCTCGTACTTCTCGCGCAACCGGCGCACGAGTGCGGCGCCGCCAAGCGAATTGGCGGCTCCGGCTCGCGTGCTCGCCAGAACATCGGCCGCGGAGATCTCGGGCATCCAGGGCGGCAGTTCGGCGCGATGGCCGCGAGCATACTGGTTCACGCCTGCCGCATACGCGGTGATGATCCGCCGGTAGAGTGGTGTGATCCGCGCGAGCGCCGCGGTCGATTCGGCGAGATTATCGAACTGCGCCATCGTGACGTCATTCGACAGACCCGATTGCCCGAAGTGCCTGGCTTCCTCACCGCGCGCACTCAGATAGCGCCGGCCGATCTCGGCGGCGTGGTCTTCTGCCTGCGCGTAGCCGAAGGCGAACGCGGCCGCTTCTTCGGTCTCGGCCAGGATGTGGGGGATCCCGTAAGTGTCGCGGCGGATCGTCGCTTGATTCGAGAGCTGGTTGGCGGACGGCAGTTCGGGAACCAGCCGGCCGCATCCCGGTGCCGCGGTGACGAGAATGGCAACGAGAAGGAGGACGAAGCGCATGCGCAGGGGCATGCGCGACAGTGTAGGTTATTCGGCGCGCAGGGCGACGATTGGATCCACGCGCGTCGCGCGTCGCGCCGGCACGTAGGCGGCCGCCAGTGCGACCAGCGCCAGCGTGACCGCGACCGCGGCAAACGTCGCCGGATCGTGCGGGCTCGTTTCGAACAGCAGCTTGGAGACGAGCCACTCGGTGAGAAGGAATGCCGTCGTCACGCCGATCAGCACGCCACCCGAGGCCATCACCATTGCTTCGCGGACGATCAGGCGAAGTACGGACCTCTGGTGCGCGCCGAGCGCCATGGCCGTGAAGGCCGGGCTCTTGATCAGCCGGCGAAAGGCGTAGCGGATGTCCTGGCGAAGATTGTCCATCCTCGCCGTCAGAGCCAATCACGTGGCGTGCTGTGGGACGGGCGCTAAATCTATAATTGGCGTCTAGTTGCGCGGGCCGGGAGCTTCGCCATACGCGATCCGACTGTCCGGCGCTGGTCACCGGATATCCCGAAAGCGAACACGCCATGACGACGCTCCCCGAGGACCTGCAACGACTGGCTGACGCCATGAACGCCGCCGACACCGCAGCCGAGGAGTTGTCCACCTCACTTTCGGATGAGGACTTCTTCTGGCGCCCCGATGGCGGCACGCGGTGGAGCGTGGCGCTCTGCCTGGATCACCTGGCCGTCGCGAACGACCTTTATGGCCGGGCGATCGAGAGTGGGATCGCGGCGGCGCGAGAACGCGGGCTGCAGCGGCAGGGACCCCTCACGCCGGGATTCCTCGGACGCAAGTTCGCAGAGTCTCTCGCACCGCCGGTGAAGCGCCGCACCTCCGCCCCCGGCAAGATCACGCCGCAGGCAACGCGGAGCCGCGCCGAGATCATGGCTCCGCGTATCGCGCGGCGCACGACCGGATTCGCGAGCTGCTTGTCCAGGCGGCTGTTGTCGACGCCAACCGCGCGACATTCAAGAATCCATTCATCGGGTTCGTCCGCATGAAGGCGTCCTCCGCCT
>JACDDJ010000213.1 GCA_013817065.1 Acidobacteriota bacterium | reverse complement strand
GTTCCGGCCGAAGCCGCCGAGTAAGCCGACCGCGAGGTCGGGCTTACAAGCTGCACGCTATGGAGTCCGATGTCGTTTGTAGATGAAGTAGAGATCCATGTGGTCGCCGGTCACGGCGGCCGCGGCGCTCTCAGCTTCCGCCGCGAGAAGTTCATCCCGCGCGGCGGGCCTGACGGCGGTGATGGCGGACCGGGCGGCTCCGTATACCTGGGCGCCCAGGCCAATCTCAACACCCTCCTGAATTTTCGTTTCCAGAAGACCTTCGAAGCCGGCCGCGGCGCGCACGGCGAAGGCTCCAATCGCCGCGGAAAAAATGGCACCGACGTCACCCTTGCGGTTCCGATCGGCACGGTGGTGTACGAAAAGCAGGCCGACGGCAGCGTCGTCCAGATTACGGACCTGACGATCGAGGGCCAGCGGGTGTTGATCGCCAAGGGCGGACTCGGCGGACACGGGAACGCCAACTACGCGACATCCACCAACCGCGCGCCGCGCAAGTTCCAGCCCGGGCTCCCAGGTGAGGAGAAGGACCTTCGGCTTCACCTGAAGCTGCTCGCCGACGTCGGATTGGTCGGCTATCCCAACGCCGGCAAGTCGACGATGATTTCGCGGATCTCGGCGGCGCGCCCGAAGATTGCCGACTATCCGTTCACGACGCTCGTGCCCAACCTCGGGGTGGTCGGCCTGTCGGGAGATCGTTCCTTCGTCGTTGCCGATGTCCCTGGGCTGATCGAGGGAGCCCACACCGGACACGGTCTCGGGACGCGGTTCCTCAGCCATCTCGAACGCACCAAGGTGCTGGTGCATATTGTCGACGTGTCGTCCATGAGCGGCCGCGATCCCGTTGACGACTACGACGTGATCACGCGCGAACTGGCGCTGTTTCCGGGGCGGGATGCCTCGGGTGAACGGCTGGCCGACAAGCCCGTGGTCGTCGCCGCCAACAAGATCGACGCCCTCGATGATCCAGGGCGGCTCGAGCGCTTGCGCGCACATCTGACAGAGCGCGGCATCCCGGTGCACGCCGTCTCGGCCGCGAGCGGTGAAGGCCTGCCCGGGATGCTCAAGGCCGTCTGGCGCGACGTTGCCGAAGGGCGGGCGCGGGATGCCGCGGCCGCTGCTGACCCGGTGCACGATCCTGTCAGCGATTGACCAGCGACCCGGCATGAAGGCAGGCGGGCGCATCGGCATCCTCGGCGGCACGCTGGATCCCATCCACCTGGGCCACCTCGACGCGGCGCTGGCGGCGCGAGAAGCGCTGGAACTGGATCAGGTCCTGGTCATCCCCTCGCACGTGCCGCCCCATCGGCTTCAGCCTGCGGCATCGTCGTTCCATCGCTTCGCCATGGCGTCGATCGCCGTGAACGCGGTCGAAGGGCTGGCGGCGAGCGACGTCGAGCTGATGTCACCGGGACCGTCCTACACCGCCGACACACTCGTCCGGCTGTGCGAGTCTCTTTCGCTTTCGCCGTTGCAGATTTTCTTCATCACCGGCGCGGATGCGTTTGCAGAAATTGAAACGTGGAGCCGCTACCCGGCGGTGCTGGATCTGGCGAATTTCGTGGTGGTCTCTCGCCCGGGAATGTCGCTCCAGGCGCTGCGTGAGCGCCTCCCGATGTTGAAGGGGCGCGTGCGCCTCCCTCGCGTTACCAGCGCAACCGGCCCATCGATTTACCTCGTGGATGCACCGACAGCCGACGTGTCGTCGACGGAAATTCGCCGTCGCATTGCTGAGCGGCGTCCGCTCTCCGGCCTGGTGCCGCCTGGCGTTGAACACCACATCGCACAGCACGAACTGTACTCATATCCTCCGGTCACTCACTCCGCGGCAGATCACTTGCATGGCCAACACTGAACAGAAAAAACGAACCGGTACGAAAAGCAAAACGGCAGGCATCGCACGCAAGCGCGTGTCCGTGGCGGACGTCACGGGCGCAGAAGGGTCGGTACCAGAGGTCGTCACGCCACGGCCGGCGCGGCGCAGTAAGAAGTTACCGGCCGACGTCGCTCGTGCAGTGCAGTCCGCTCTCGACAAGAAGGCCCAGGACGTCGTCGTCCTCGACCTTCGCAATACGCCGGCATTCACGGATTTTTTCATCCTGTGCTCAGGTCTCAATACGCGACAGGTGAAGGCGATCGCCGACTCGGTCGACGAGACGCTGCGTGGCCTCAAGATGCGCCCGGCGCACACCGAGGGCTACGACCGCGCCGAATGGATCCTGATGGACTATTTCAGCTTCATCGTCCACGTCTTCACGCCGCAGACACGCGCGTTCTACGCGTTGGAACGGCTATGGGGCGACGCCGAGAAGATCGAAGTCAGCGACGAGCCTCCAGCCAAAGCCTGATCCCTGCCCTCTCGATTGAAGGTGGCTCGAGGGCGCCTCGATGATCCGGGCGATGACCGATGCGCTCATCGCGACCCTGCTCGCGCCGTGTTGCGCATGCTGCCGGGCGCCTCTCGAAGAGCCCACTCGCGGGGCGGTGTGCCCCGCCTGCTGGGCATCCATTCCTCTCGCGCACGATCCACTTTGCGAAACCTGCGGCGATGCACTCTCGTCGTGGAGGACGGAAGCTGGACACAACCGCAGATGCTCCCGTTGCCACCGCAGTCACCGCGTCATCACTCGAGGCCGATCGATTGGTCCGTACGAAGGTGCCCTTCGCGACATCGTCCACGCCCTGAAGTACGAAGGACGTCGTTCGGTCGCAAAGCCGCTGGGCACGCTGATGATCCGCGCCGGGGCGGCGGTGCTGGACGGAGCGGATTTCGCCGTGCCGGTGCCGCTTCATCTCGCCCGGCACTATTCGCGCGCCTTCAACCAGGCGGCTGAACTGGCGGCGCACGTCGGCGTGCCGGTCGTCCACGCGCTGCAGCGCCGGCGAGCGACGGCTACCCAGACAGATTTGCTTGAGGGTCAACGGCACGCGAACGTGAAGGACGCTTTCCGGCTACACCGTCGCATTCCCGCGGGATCTGTTGTGGTTGTCGTCGATGACGTCAGCACGACCGGCGCGACGGTCGACGCCTGTGCGCGAGTCCTGCTGGCGGCAGGCGCCCGGGAGGTGCGGGCGCTTACGGCTGCGCGAGCAGCGGCGCGACTGCCGTGATCACGTCGCGCGACACGTCGGCTTTTGGCCGCTGTCCGTCCAGCACTCGCCAGCCCTCCTGCGTTCCCTGGCGCAGATAGCTCTGGCGGACTCGTGAGAGGAGCGCGAGGTCGCGTTCGTAGCGATCGCGATTCCCCGATTTCCGTTGGACCGCGGTCTCGGGCGCAATGTCGAGGACAATCGTCAAATCAGCCGCGGGCAGGAAGCGCTGGATGTCGCTCAGCCACGCCGCATCCACACCCTGCGATTCGCCGTAGGCGATGCTCGACGCAACATACCGGTCACACACGAAGGTTGTGCCCGAGGCAAGAAGCGTCTCGATCATCGCGCGCTTCTCATAGCGGTTCGCCACGTACAGCAACTGCAGCGTGTCGGCTGCGTAGTCGCGGCCACCATGAAGCGCCTTCGAGATTTCGGATCCGATGGCGGTGTCATAGTCCGGAAACGACAGCAGGTGGCACTCCCGACCCTGTTCCAGGATGAAGTTCCTGAGGCCTTCGGCCTGCGTCTGCTTCCCGCTCTGGTCGAGCCCCTCGAACGCAACGAGCAGGCCGCGCATCATGCCTCGAGCGCGAGCAGGTCGTCGATCGTCTGCCGGCGCCGGATAACGGTCCATCTCCCTCGGTCGACGAGGACCTCTGGCGGCATCAGCCGGCGGTTGTAGTTGGACGCCATGACCGCACCATAGGCACCCGTATCCATGACCGCCATCAGGTCACCAACCTCGGGCTGCTCCAGGACGCGATTCTTCCCGAGCGTGTCGCTGCTCTCGCAAAGCGGACCGACGATGTCGCAGTCGGCGGCGGGACGGTCGTGCGTCTCGACATGCTCGATGCGGTGGAAGGCGTTGTACAGCATCGGGCGGATTAGTTCGGTCATCCCGGCATCGAGGATGACGAACTGGCGTCCGTTGCCTTGCGGCTTGACGTCAATGACCCGGGAGAGGAGAACACCGGCTGGACCGATGATGTTCCTGCCAGGTTCGAGGATCAGCTCGAGGCCCGAGTCGCGTACTGCCGGCAGCAGCGCGTCGGCGTAGTCTCTTGCGCTCGGCACCGGCGAACCGTCGTACGAAATCCCGAGACCGCCACCGAGGTCGACGTGATCGATGAAGACGCCGAGATCGCGCAGCTCGCGCGACAGCGCGACGATCGCCTCGGACGCCTTCCGCAGCGGCGTCAGGTCGGTTATCTGCGACCCGAGATGGATGTGCAGCCCGACGATCTCCACGCCGCGAGCGTTGGCGAATCGCCGGCACAGATCGGGTACTTCATCGATCGGCACGCCGAACTTGTTGGTCTTGAGACCGGTGGAGATGTGCGGATGACTCCTGGCGTCGATATCGGGATTCACGCGTAGCGCGATACGGGCGCGAACCTGTCGATCGATCGCCAGGGCATCGATGCGCTCGATCTCGCCGGCGGATTCGGCGTTGATCGTCATGACACCGAGATCGATGGCCTGGGCCAGCTCGGCCTGTGTCTTGCCCACTCCGGTAAAGACGATTTGCGCGGGAATGAAACCGGCGCGCAGAGCGACGTCGATTTCGCCGCCCGAGTTCGCGTCGGCGCCGGCGCCAAGGCTGCGCAGCAGCCGCGCTATGGCGAGAGTCGAGTTGGCTTTGAGGGCGTAGTGCAGCGAGTGCGGATAGCTGGCGAACGCTTCCGCGATCGCCCTGAAGCGCTCGGCGATGACGTTGGCGCTGTAAACGTAGAGCGGGGTGCCTTCCGCTGCCGTAATGTCTCGAAGGGGCACCTCGTCACAGACGAGCGCGCCTCCCTGTCTATGGAATCCAGTGGGCGTCACGATGAATCTGCCAATCTTATCTGATATCATTCCGTTGCTTCCCGCCCGATTTCAGTCAGATGACGCATGTCCGTTGATTCACCCGCCGCACAGCCGGCGACGTCCGACCGCTTGATCGAGCAGTGTCTCAAGGGCGACCAGGTCGCGTGGGAGCAGATCGTCCGCCAGAATTGGCGCAAGGTGTTCAACGTCGCCTACAAGTTCGTCGGCAAACATGAAGAAGCCGAAGATCTCACGCAGGACATCTTCATCAAGATCTTCAAGGCGCTCGGCACGTTCGACCGCCGCGCAAATTTTCAGACGTGGATCGTCAGCATCAGCCGCAACCTGTGCATCGATCACTACCGCAGCGTGCGCAAGGAGCGTCAGACCATCGCCCGCGAAGTCGACACCGCCGATCTGCAGCCGGCGTCCAGCGACCGCACACCGTATGCGGCGGCCGAGCACCAGGACCTTCGCGCCACGTTGCGAGACGCCCTGCAGACGCTGCCCGTCACACTGCGAACCGCCGTGGTCCTGCGTGACCTGCACGAGCTGTCGTACCAGGAGATCGCCCAGAAGCTCGAGTTGCCGGAAGGCACCGTCAAGTCACGGATCAATCGCGGCCGCATCGAGCTGGCTCGGCAACTGAAACGTCTGCAGGATAAACAGTCGGCGCAGCGCCTTCGCGGAGTTCCCTCGCGAGCGCGTAACCGGCGTTCCGGAGTGTAGGAATGAACCTGAGCACCGAACAAGCCAACGGCGTCTCCATCGTTCGCGTCGGCGAGTCGCGGTTGATGTACCCGCTTCTGTCGGAGTTCTCCACCGTCGTGACCGAACTGCTCGCCGCCGGCGAGAAGAAGCTGGTCGTCGATCTGAGCGAGGTCGGATACGTGGACAGCGCCACGATCGGGTGCCTGATGGATCTCTATCGGCAGGCCAGCGCCGCCGGAGGTGCGCTGAAGCTCGCCGGGGTCCAGAAGCGAGTCGAGACGATGCTGACCATGACGGGCGCGCAGAACTTCATCGAAGTACACCCCGATGAGCCCAGCGCCGTCAAAAGCTTCGGAGCCTAGCCGATGCGCAATATCAAGCTGACCAGCGGTGCCGACGTGCCGATCGACGGGGATCTGCTGACCGTCCTCGAAACCTTGTACAAGGAACTGACGGCCAATCACAACCTCGAATATTCCTTCGAGGACACGTCCCGGGAGATTCAGCAGGTGATCGAGCAGATGACCGACGAGGAGCGCCGGCAGTATCTCTCCGAGAGCCTCTTCCTGAACTTCGTCTCCTATGAGAACGAGCGGCTCGCTGCCTACATGAAGAAGCTGGCCAAGGAGACCGACGCGACGACCGTCGAACAGTAGCCGTACGGACGAAGGCCCGACCCTCGTCAGGCCGGACCCACGAGTTCTAACGCGTTCTAAGCCTTCAGTTCGCCAGCCGCGCCGCCGCCCCAACCCGGGCCCCGAGCGGACGGCTGACCTCAGCATCGACCGGCGCCTCCACCAGCTTCCAGGCGTCCCGTTCTTCCAGGATCTTTGCCGCGAATGCCGTGTGCAGCGCGTGACCGCCCCGGTGCGCCACCAGGTGACCGATCACCGGATGGCCGACCAGCGAGAGGTCGCCGATCGCGTCGAGGATCTTGTGCCTGACGAACTCGTCCTCGAAGCGGAGTGTGTTGTTGAGGACGCCAGTCTCGCCAAGGACGATGGCGTTGTCGAGCGAGCCGCCGAGCGCGAGACCGCGCTGACGCAGCATCTCGACTTCCTTGAGGAAGCCAAACGTGCGCGCCGGAGCGATGTCCTCGACGAAGCTCTCCTCCGTAATCTTCATCGTCCGCGACTGATGACGCAGGAGCGGATGATCGAAGCTGATGCTGTAGGTCACCTTGAGGTGATCCGCGGGATAGAGCGAGATGCGCTTGTCGCCCTGGGCCAGCGAGATCGGCCGCAGGACCTTGAGGTAACGGCGCGGCGCCGACAGCTTCTTGACACCGGCCTCATTGACGATCAAGTGGACCCATGGTGCGGCGCTGCCGTCCATGATCGGCACTTCGGGGTGATTTACCTCGACGATTGCGTTGTCGATCCTCAGCGCGCTCAACGCGGCGAGCAGGTGTTCCACCGTCTCGACCGACACCGCCTCGCGGGCCAGGCCGGTCTGATACTGCTGCATGCCACGAAGATGCGTAATGGTTGCGGGTATCTCGACGCCGAGGTCGGTGCGATGGAAGCGGATGCCGTAGTCGGCCGGGGCCGGCTTCAGCGAAAGGGTGACCTTGTTTCCGGAATGGAGTCCGATCCCGGTGCAGGAGACGTGGCGACGAAGGGTGCGCTGAGCGTTCATAGCCTCTCTAGGCGAACTTGGGGAGTCACCCCGAGCTCAGCAAAGCCTCTGCCATGATTCTGAGCAGAAAAAAACTTGTCGCAAGTTGCTCTCTGATAAGTGTTTAGCGAGTTGAGCCTTGACCGGTTGGATGGTGAATCCGACCCGGATGTGGCC
>JACDDJ010000837.1 GCA_013817065.1 Acidobacteriota bacterium | reverse complement strand
CCTCGCGCTCGACGCGCTGGAGATGGCCTTCACCCATCCCCACATCAACGCCTACGTGATCGTCGGCGGCGACAGCGACTTCATCACGCTGGTCGAGAAACTGAAACAGTACGACAAGCAGATCTTCGTGGTCGGCGGCCGCTCGTTCACGAGTTACGTGATGCAGCGGAATTGTCACGAGTTCATCGCCTACGAGAATCTGATCAGCGGTGGACGCCGTTCCGGCGGTGACCGTGGCGGTCGCCAGTCCGGCCAGGCTGCTTCGGCCCAGGCGCCGATCGAGCAGGTGGTGCCGCTCGTGCGCCGTGCCCTGAAGATCCTCAGCGATCGCGAAGTGTCGCCGCAGCTCGGGCTCCTGAAGAGCACGCTGCTGCAGCTCGACTCGACGTTCTCGGAGCGGACCTACGGCGTGAGCAGCTTCCGCGATTTCGCGGACAAGCTTGCGGCCGCGGGCCACGTGACCGTGCGCGAGATGGGCCGCAACGTCGTGGTCGAGCTCACAGCGGCAGGCGAAGCCGCCGGACAGGTTGCGCCGCCGCAGGCGCCCACCGACGACGTTCGCGAAGTACCGCAGGCGCCGAGGCCGGAGCAGAACCGCGGCGATCAGAACCGCGGCGGCGGACGCGGTCCCCGCGAGGATCAGGCCAAGCCCGGCGGCGGGCCGGCAACGCCCGCGCAGGAACCGCGCGCTGCAGAAGCCGTTTCCGAGATTCGCCGGCTCTTCCAGGCCGCGCCGAATCCGCCGCGATGGCCGATGTATGTGCGCCAGGCGAAGCAGTACATGCGCAACGTCGACGCCACGTTCGACGAGCGGAAGTTCGGCTTCAACAGCATCATGGATCTCTTCCGCGCCGCGCAGCGCGAGGGGCTGTTCAGGATCGAGCGGGATCGCCAGGGCGTGATGCGCCTCTTCCAGGGCAACGTGATGCAGAACCCGGCCGCCGACGGCACGATGGTCGACGCACCGGTGACGCCGGGCGCACCGCGTCCGTGGCAGCCGGGCGACGACATCCCGGATATCCACGAAGCCGACCGCGACGTCCCGTTGCAGCACCAGCACCAGCAGCAGTCGGACGTCGTCGAAGGCGATGTCCTCCAGGAGATGGAGCAGACGCAGGTGCTCGACGGCGAGCAGACCGGTATGTTCGACTCCGACGAGGGCGCCGAACAGCCGGGCGGCGAGCGGACGGACGAGCAGGCCGAGGAGCCCCAGCAAGAGAAGAAGGGCCGCGGCCGCGGAACCCGCGTCGCGAAGACTGCCAAAGAACCGAAGGCTGCCAAGGCACCACGCGCCAGGAAGGCCGCTGCCGCCAAGACACCGCGTGCCGCGAAGTCGAGGACGAGGGCCGAGTAGAACCACGGATCACGGACAGACGGAAAACACGGACACCGGCACGACGACAAGCGTTGCCGGAGCCGTCGTCGGACCACGGTGCGTCCGTGACATCCGTCACTCCGTGGAATCGGTGGCTTCGAACGGTAGCCGTGGCTCCACCGGATCCTCCTCGAACACCTGCTCTGGATCGACGAGGTTGTGCATGCTGGCGCCGAGCAGGCGCACGGGACGGGTGCCGGCCTCCGTCTTTGCCAGCAACGCGACAGCTCTGCGCGCGATGTCCTCCGGATCCCGGGACGGCGGCGCGGTGTGGCTGCGCGTGACGGTGGTGAAGTCCGAGTAGCGGACCTTGATCGTCACCGTCCGGCAGAGGAGCGCATTCTTCTCGAGCCAGCCGGCGTTGTCGCGCGCCATCTCGTCGATCTCGCGGCGGATCTCGTTCAGGTCGGTGAGATCACTGGCGAAGGTGTTCTCGCTGCCCGCCGACTTCCGTTCGCTGTCGGGTTCGACCGGACGATCGTCGATTCCCTCCGCGAGGCGCCGCAGCCAGTCGGCGCCGCTGCCGACGGCGTCACGCAGCACCTCGGGCTCGGCAGTCCGCACCTCTACCAGCTTCTCGATACCGCGCTCGCGCAGTCGCGCGGCGGTCACGGGGCCGACGCCCCACAGCGCGTCCACCGGGAGCCCCTGGAGGAACTTCTCGACGCGCTCGGGCGCGATCACCGTCAGGCCGTCCGGCT
>JACDDJ010000212.1 GCA_013817065.1 Acidobacteriota bacterium | reverse complement strand
ATTGCCGCGCGCGGTGTGTTCTTCGTGCCGGACGATGCCGACAAGGTGGGATAATTCGGCGATGAAGCTCATCACGGTTGCGGCTGTCCTGTTCGTCGCCGCCTCCGGACTCGCGATGGAGATGAATGGTCTCCAGGACGCTGCCGGGGCATGGTCGAAAATCGTCGTCGACTGGGAGGCGTTCGAGCGCGCCGAGGATCCGCTCACGGCAGGCGCCGAGGGGGATCTGGAAGCGCTCGCCCGCCTGCCGGAGCTGACGGCCGCGGCGGATGCGCGTCGGCTCGCGGCCATAAAATCCTTCGCCTCGCGGCTGCACGCCCTCGACGCGAGCGCCCTTGCGGCGGCGGATGACCGCTTCAATCATGCGTTCCTGAAGCGGGTGATCGACGAGCGGCTCGAGCGCGCGGCGTTCGATCCCGCCCGCCTGGCATTCACCAACGAGGGTGGCGCCGGCACATCGATCGGGTATGTCGCCCGGACGACCGCGGTCGGCTCACGGGGGGATGCCGACGCGTGGATCTCGCGGCTCGAAGCGATGCCGCGCATGATCCGGGAGAGCATCGCCAACGCGCGCAGAGGTCTGGCCACGGGCTTCACCCAGCCGCGATCGGTCGTCGAGAACGCGCTCGAGATCGCGCGCGCCGAAGCAGCGCTGACGCCTGAGACGGATCCTCTGCTGCTGCCTCTTGCCTCGCTGCCGCCGTCCATTCCGCAATCCCACGCTGGCGCTCTGCATGCCCGCGCGCGCTCGCTCACGACCGGCCCGATCGCGGCGGCGCGCCGCGAGTGGGTGCGCTTCCTCGACAGCGAGTACATGCCGAAGGCGCGCGCCGGCCTCGGCATCGGATCGCTGAAAGAGGGCCGCGACTACTATGCGTTCCTCGCGCGCTCCTTCACGACGACGAACCTTACGCCCGACGAGATCCACGGCATCGGGCTCGAGGAGGTGGCGCGCATCCGGCGCGAGATGCAGGAGCAGATTCGCGCCGCCGGCTTCAACGGCAGCTTCGCCGACTTCCTGCAGTGGCTTCGCACCGATCCGCGGTTCTACGCCAGGACGCGTCAGGAGATGCTCGAGAAGGCTTCCGAGATCGCGAAGAGAGCTGACGACGCGCTGCCGAAGCTGTTTCGGAAGTCGCTGCCGCGTCTGCCGTACGGCGTGCGGGAGGTTCCGCGCGAGATCGAGGACCAGTACACGACGGGGCGGTACTTTCCCGGGTCGATGGCCAACGGCATCGCCGGCGGGTACATCGTCAACACGGGAAAGCTCGATCAACGGCCGCTCTACGAACTGCCCGCGCTGACCGTCCACGAGGCCGTGCCGGGTCACCATCTCCAGATCGCCATCTCGCAGGAGCTCGGGGATCAGCCCTGGTTCCGCCGCAACGCCACGACCACCGCGTTCGTGGAAGGGTGGGGGCTGTATTCGGAGTTCCTGGCGGTCGAAATGGGAATCTATCGCGATCCGTACGAGCGGTTCGGGCGGCTGTCGTACGAGATGTGGCGGGCGTGCCGCCTCGTCGCCGACACCGGGATCCACTGGAAGGGCTGGACGCTCGAGACCGCGCGGGCCTGCTTCCGTGACAACTCGGCGCTCGCGCCGCACAACATCGAGACGGAACTTCAGCGTTATGTCGCTGACCCGGGGCAGGCGCTCGCATACAAGATCGGCGAGCTCCGTATCAAGGCGCTGCGACAGAAGGCGCAGAACGCCCTCGGCAGCCGGTTCGACGTCCGCGATTTCCACGACACGCTGCTCCTCGGTGGCGCGCTGCCGCTCGACATGCTCGAGATGCGCGTAGACGGATGGATCCAAGGACGGAAGTGATCCTCCGAGCCGTCCGCGGACAGGATCCGCCGATTGGTCGCCGTGACCTTCCCGCCCTTCCTGAACGGCTCTCACCCGTGTGTCGTCGATGAACGAACCGACGGCGAGGTCGTCTCCCCAGTGGCGGGTGCGCTCGGAGTGTTCGTGCTCCAGATCGTCGTCAGTCGAATCTGGCTCTCGTGGGCCGCGTTTGGTTCCAGCCGAGTGGCGGTGGCGGATGTGCATCTCTCGCCGCGGCGTCCCGCTGGCGGTGCTCCAGAGACATCCGGCCCATGCCGGAGGTCATCTGGCTCGGCTGCGTTCTGCGACCTCGAGTTTCCGGTCGAAGAAGTCCGATGTCGCCTGGTTCACGCGGATCCAGTTCGCGTGCCGCATGAAGTGGTGCGTATCGTCGGGGATGATCAGCTCTTCGTAGGGCACACCAGCTAGCGCCAGGCGTCTCGCCAGATCCACGGTTTCAGCAAACCGCACGTTCCGGTCGTCGTCGCCGTGGATCAGCAGCACGGGGGAGCGCCACGTCTTCATGTAGGCGACTGGGGACGAGGCCCATGCGACTTCCGCGGCTTTGGCCCGGTCTGTCGGTTCGTAGCGATCTGATGGCGCGGCGAGGCGGTCGGCGCGGTTGTGGACGCCGTGGATGTCCACGCCTGCGGCAAACAGGTCCGAGTCCTTCGCCAACGCCATGGCGGTCAGGTATCCGCCGTAGGATCCGCCCCAGACGCCGATGCGGGCCGCATCCACCTGCGACAGCCCGCGCAGGTATTCGCCGGCCGCCTTGACGTCCTGGTATTCGGACGCGCCGCGCGTCCCTGCATCTGGCGGCTGATGGAAGTCGTAGCCATAACCGATCCCCAGGCGGTAATTTACCGAGAGTGCGACGTAGCCCCGGCTCGCGAAGTACTGCTGCGCCGCATAGGCGTTCGAGTAGTAATCGGAATAGTGCCAGCCAGCCAGCATCTGCCGAGGCGGGCCGCCGTGGACGAAGATGACCGCCGGTTTTTTCGCCGCGCCGCCGGTGCGCTCGAACACCTGCGCATACACGGTCACACCGTCGGGCGCCTTGAAGGTGATGCTGCGGGGCGCGACCAGCTCGCGGGTGGGAAAATTGGCCGGGATGCGATCTTCCGCCAGCCGCCGCGCCGCACCGCCAGCGGCCGGCATCACGGCCGGTAGCGGCGGCTGCTGCGCCGTGGCGCCAATGAATGCGATCGAACGGCCGTCGCCGGTCATCACCGGCGTCCACTCCAGGCCGGTGCCGGGCGTCAGCACCTCCGGTGCGGCCTCATCGACGGGCACGCGGACGATGTGCCGGCGGTCGATGTCTCCGGGCGTCTTGCCGGCGTTGGCGGTGAAGAGCAGGTGCCGCCGATCGGGTGAGAGCCGGATGTATTCCGCCATGTAATCACCCGGCGTCAGCAACAGCGCATCGCCGCCTGCTTCTGGCACCGAGTAGAGATGCGGCCAGCCGTCCTGGTAGGACAGAAACACGATGCGACCGCCGGCGGCGTAGTGCAGGTTGGTGCCGCCGTGCGTGGACGGGGGGGAGCCGCGCAGCGTTTCCGGCGCGCGCCAGACCTGGCGCGCCTCACCGCTGCCGGCGTCGGCCGTCCAGATGCTCCACGGCTGATGCCGCGGCTCGAGCATCGACTGCGGCGGTCCGCCGTTACCCGGCCGACGCACGAACGCGATGCGCGATCCATCGGGCGACCAGCGCGGTGATCCATCACGGTTTGTCGTTGGTGCGATCCACTGGATCGGCGTCGACGCGTCTTTGTAGATGCCGATGAAGGCGTGATCCCCGCGCCCCGACACGAACGCGATCCGCGATCCATCGGGAGAGAATTGTGCGTCGCTGCTGATGCCGCGGGCAAAGAACAGTGGTGCGGCAGGGCGCGAGCCATCGATCGGCACGCTCCATATCTGCCGCGCGCGCTCGAACAGCACACGATCGCTGGACGGGGAGATCACCGGCTCGTCACCCCCCTCGCTCAGCACCTTCGGCTCGCCGCCGTCAAACGGCACCGCGAGGATCTCGATTTTCGGCTGGACCGGCATCGACGCCGGGTTCACGCCGGCAAAGCCCCAATCATCCTGGTCCCAGTTCGCATCGTCTCCACCGCGGCGATAGACCACCCACTTGCCGTCGGGTGACAGTTGCACGCGGGTGAGCGCCTGTCCGTCATCCGTGTCGTAGCTGGTGAGCTTTCGCGGCTTCCAGTCGGGACCTTCCGCGGCCCAGACGTTCCGCTTACCCGCTTCGTTGAATGCCCAGGCGATACGCGCCCCGGTAGCCGCGGCGGCAAGCTCGTTGGGGAAGGGATAGCTCTTCACCTGCTCCATGGTGAACGAGCCGGTTTGCGCGCCGAGCGGCAGCACGAGTGTCGCGAACGTGAGCAGGAGCGCGCTCAGTGTCAGCGGTCGGTTGATGAGTCTCATGATCACACCCACAGGCGGGTCAGTCGTGTGTAAGGAATGGAATTGTAGCTGTTTCGCGCATTACACGCATGCGGCCGAGGCATCGTGACCAGCGCGCTCAGTTGGCACCGCCGTGATCGCCACGCCGGGGCGGAAGTATGATTTCGGCGGCGGGCCCGAGCCGCTCTCATGGAACGACGTCGTCGAACGCGCCGGTCGCGGGCTCGGCCGCACGTTACAGGTCCAGCACCTTGCAGCGCGCGATCAAAATCCGCATCAAGAATTTCTCATTGACACGCGGCGGCGAGTCTCAGCGCCGTGATTTTCGCCTGCTCCTCGGCAGCGATCCGCAGTTCCGTCGACGGGTCGTTGTCGAGGCGCTCGCGCAGTCTCGCCAGCATGGTCTCCGCATCCAGACCGGTCGCGCACACGATGAAGATGAAGCCGAACTTGTCTTCATAGGCGGTGTTGCCGCCGGCGAGCGCGGTGAGGACGTCTTCGCCAGCATCGGCGACTTCGACCTGCTCGCGTGAGGCGAGGTGGTGCGTTTCGGGGAATTTGCGCGCCAGAGGTTCCCGGTCCCCGATCCTCGGGTGATCGGCAAAGGCCTGGAGCCAGTCGGCCGGAGTGAGTGCGAACCATTCGGCGCGTGCTGCGCCGAGCAGCGCCTCGATGGTCTCGAATGGTCGCCGCGCCAGCATTCGGTCCACCCACCGCGTTGATCCGCACGTCCGGCGCAACAGGTCTCTGGCCTCTTCCGTCGAGCCGGCGTCAACGCGCAGGAGTGCCATGCACGCGCAGGCGGCTGACGCCGCCGTCCGGAAAGATATTCAGGCGGAGGTGTGACACCGGGCCGCGATGGACCAGTTCCCTGGCGAAGAGGCGGCGATGATGCGGGCGCAGCTTCGCCTGCGGCAGGACGTCGGACCAGGCCGCGACGGCAAGCGCACCGAGCGACGCCCCCGGCGCAAGGCAGCCCTCGATCGAGGCGCGATCCGGATAGTTGCCCTTGAAGTGGTTGGTGTCGATCTCGATCCGGGTGATCGTTCCGGGTGTGCCCAGACGGACGATGGCCCAGTCATGTCCTGGCCCTCGCCGGCGCTTCGTCTCCCAGCCGTCCCCCATGTTCTTTGCCCGCCCGGGCATCAGCATGTTGTCCTTCGCGCCGTAATGCATGTCGCTCACGGCCAGCACCAGCCCGCCGTTCCAGATTGCGGCCAGGTCCACCGTCTTGCCGCCGCGCGCCACCCGCTTCCAGTCGACGACGACGTCGCCATGCACCCGCAGGCGCGCGACGCCGCCGTCGGGGACGATGTTGAGCCGCAGATGGGTCCACGGGCGGCCGTCGGTAAGGCCGAAGTAGTTGTGGCTGTCGCCCCGGAGTTCGACCTGCTCGAGGATCATCGTCCATTCGGCCCTGCCATCCCGCGCCTCGATCGAGCAGTGGGACGGAAAGTTCCCCGTGAAGAAGCTGGTATCGACATCGACACCGCGGATCACGCCGCGCATGCCGAGTTGGACGGTGCACCAGTCGTGGCCGGGGGTGCGTTTGCGCCGCGACTCCCAGCCGTCCATCCACTTGCCCCTCGACGTGTACTTGCCTGGGACGAAGATCGCCGGACCGGGCTTGAGCAGATTGGCTTTCGGCGCGAAGAAATCGTCGCTCGCCGCCAGGACCCGACCGCCGACGCGCACGGACGCAAGATCGGCGAGTGACAGGAAGTCGGGGGTGCTATCATCCGCGCCACGTTCGCGGCGCGTGGTTTCAGGGGAGTCGTGCATGCTCGTCCAGTCTGCGTATGGCAAGTCGCGGGTTCGTCTCGTCCAGGTGCGCCGGCACGGTAACCGTCACACGCTGCGCGACCTGACCGTCGCAATTCAGTTCAAGGGAGCGTACGACGAATCCTACACGGATGGCGACAATACCAGCGTGCTGCCCACCGATACCATGAAGAACACCGTGTACGCGCTCGCCGCGCAGGGTGCGATCACCGATCCCGAACCGTTCGCGCTGCGCCTTGGCTGCCACTTCCTCGACCGCAATCCGCGCCTCGTCAGGGTCACCATCGACATGACCGAGCACCTGTGGAGCCGGATTCGCAACGGCGAGCGCGAGCACGACCACGCTTTCGTCCGCACCGGGCCCGAGGTTCGCACCGTCAGCCTGCAGGTGAACCGGCGGCGCTCGATTCTCTGGAGCGGCATCGCCGACCTGCTCGTCCTCAAGTCGGCCGGCTCCGCGTTCGATCGTTTTCTGACCGACGAGTACACCACCCTCCCCGAGACCCGCGATCGATTGCTGGCGACGGCGCTGACCGCCACGTGGCGCTACCGCGAGCACGACATGGACTTCGGCCCGGCCTGGGACGCCGCTCGCCGCATCCTGCTCGATACCTTCGCCAATCACCACAGCGAATCCGTCCAGCACACCCTGCACGCCATGGGGGAGGCGGTGCTCGACGCGATCGGTGAGATCACGGCGATTCGCCTGGTCATGCCGAACAAGCACCATCTGCCGTTCGACCTGTCAAGGCTGGGACTCGAGAACCGGAACGAGATCTTCGTTCCGACCGACGAGCCGCACGGCTTGATACAGGCGACGATCACGCGCTGACATGGCCGACCTTCTTGTCCGGGGCGAACGCGTCCTCTTGCCGGACGGCATCGGTGCAGCGACCATCAGCATCGCTGGCGGCCGCATTACGGGAATCCTTCCGTTTGCCCACGCCGAGCCGGACGTCTTCACCATCGAGGCGGGTCAGCTGGTCGTCATGCCAGGCCTGGTCGACACCCACGTCCACATCAACGAACCGGGTCGTACCGAGTGGGAGGGCTTCGCCACCGCGACGCGGGCCGCCGCCGCCGGCGGCTTGACGACGCTGGTCGACATGCCGCTCAACAGCATCCCCGCAACGACGACCGTGGCCGCGCTCGATGCGAAACGCCAGGCGGCAGCAGGGCAGTGTCACGTCGATATCGGATTCTGGGGCGGCGTCGTCCCTGGCAATGCGCATGAGATCGAAGCCCTCGCGCACGCGGGCGTGCTCGGGTTCAAGTGCTTTCTCTCTCCGTCCGGCGTCGACGAGTTCGACCACGTCACTGACGCCGACCTTCGCCGGGCAATGCCCGCGCTTGCGCATGCCAGCCTGCCTCTCCTGGTTCACGCCGAGCTGCCGCAGCG
>JACDDJ010000211.1 GCA_013817065.1 Acidobacteriota bacterium | reverse complement strand
CGCCAGCCCCGTCCACACCAGGAACACGCCGCCGAGCGAGGCGATACCGGCTATGGTCTGGCCGAGGATCCCGAGTACTTCCCCGGTGTGGAGAAAGCGGAGGGTGCTCCGAGCCTGGCGTCCAGGGCTCTGCGCCCCGAACGTCTCCCATGTCGCAGTGGTGGCGTCCGTCCGCGGAACGTTGAGCGTGCCGCGCAGGTGAGGCTGCCCGGCGTTGCCACGATCGATCGTGAAGACGAACGGTGCGGATGCTGACGCGGGCACGCGAAGAGTGATCGTCCGCCATTCGTCCGTCTTGGTCGCGGCGTGCTGCCAGGCGGCATCGAGGCCATCGATGGGCAGTGGGCTCGTCTTCGCAGACGGCTGCGACGAACCCTGCGGCGCCGAACGCGGGGCCGGCGCCGGCGGCGTCTCGCCCGCGATGCGGTAAACCAGGGCGCTCGCCCAGGGAAACGAAATCGGCAGCGCACTGATCACGACGAAGAACAGCGGAACCGCGCTCCAGATCCCGATCACGTTGTGCCAGTTGAAGTCGCGGGCCTTCCCGCGCAGGCCGCCCTTGAAGATCGCCACCGCCTTGAAGTTCCGCCAGGCCCACACGCGAGGCAGCCACAGATACATCCCCGAGAGCACGATGAAGGCAAACACCAGGTTGGACCAGCCGGTGATGGCCTTGCCGAGCACGCGTTGCTCACCACTGAGCGCCAGCCAGCGATGCCAGTCGGTGACGACCCGGAAGAACGCTCGCAGCTTCGGCGCACTGTCACCGATCACCGCGCCGGTGTATCGATCGACCAGCACCCGGCGTGAGCCGGCGGTCACCAGGGCGGGTGACGTCGGGTTCGACGCGATCGCAATCGCGGCCGGCGTCTCGCCGATGCCGGCCGCAGCGCTGTGGAGGAGCTGTGCGACGGGCAGTGCCGCGCTTCCGGCCTCGACCGGGGCCGTCCGGCGATGGTCGGCCCAGCCGATCATCTGCTTCTCGTAGGTGAGGAGCACGCCGGTCACCGACATGATCAGGATGACGATGCCAGCCGCCACACCGCAGACGAGGTGAGGCCAGAAGATAAAGGATCGGAAGGACATGAGGTGTGTGGATGGAGGCTTCGCGCCGCTCAAAGTGAAATGAGTCTCACGTCGGTACTCTATATCCGACCAGACGGTCGTCAATACTCGGACGCTCGCCGCCTTGGGGAACTTCGCTGAGGGTGCGGCGGAACTTGCGCTGAGGGTGCGGAGGGACTCACGCTGAGGGTGCGGCGGAACTGACGCAGAGCGTGCGGAGGCTTACCCTCAGAGTGGGGTGAAAGACACGGTCCCGCGGTGCTTCAATCGCGGTGCGGGCGGCAAACAGGCGCCTAATAGATAACCCGTATATCCACCGCACCTGGTCCGTCGTCTGTGTAGATCCACAACAGATTGTTCCCGGTTATGTAGACGTTCTCATCAGCATTTGCCCATTCAGCTTCCGGTCTTGCTTCGATCCATGCGTCATCGCCCTTCTTCAGCAAGACTTTGATGGGGCTCTTGCTGGGAACGGGAAGTTGTCAATGGTCGCGGAACAACCCATGGGGCAGATCCAGGGGACGTTTCTGAAGTGCGAGAGTCAGAAGCGCCGAAAGCGAAGATTTCATGGTGTCTCCTGGCTCCGACGGCGCGCGACCTGGGCCGCTACGTTCGAAAGCGCCCAAGCATCATCTGCCTGTGGCAGCCTGTCAAGCGGAGGCGTCGTCGTTCATCGCCGTCGACGTGCTGGCGTCTCACGGTGACGACCAGACCCGTCAGGTGGGTGATTCCTGGCAAGGACGTATCAGCGGAACGTGCGGAGGGAGTTAAGTTGAGGGTGCAGAGGACTTACGCTGAGGGTGCTGGGCACTGACGCCGAGGGTGCGGGGGACTCAGGTTGAGAGTGCAGAAGCGAACGGAACGGAGCGAAAGCGAGTGAAGTCAGCCAGGCGGGGTGCCCGCCTTCGCGCAATGCGCTTCGGCGAGCCAGGCACGGGACCCCGCCGATGCATACTGGTGCGAAAGGGGGGACTCGAACCCCCACGACCTTGCGGCCGCCAGCCCCTCAAGCTGGAAGGAAGCGAAGCCGAACGCAGCCGACCCCGGAAAATTGGGGTCGGCTGTCCCGCATCGTTGCCGTACGTGGCTGATCGTGGACGGCTGTTCCGGTACCGCTTGCAAGTTCTTGCAACCGTGACAGACGTCCGCGGATCGCCCGGACACTACTCTTCGAGATGGCTGATGGAGCCACCTGCAGACCCGATGCGGTGCCAGCGCGCCCCTACCCGTTTACTTTGCCGACTGAGGTTAGGGTTCCTCCCCCGGTTCGGGCGGTGGTGCCTCGCTGCGAGAAGGCAATGTGGAGTCGCGCTGCGCGATGACGGCCGCAGTCGTAGCGATGATGGACACGCTGATCACCGAGGCAGAGACCGAGGAGGCCCGCTGGTCAGGGGACCGAAAACGGGAGATTGGCTGGGTGTCAGGGACGCTCTTTGGAACTGGCTCTTGAGCGCAGCATGAGTAGCGGGCTCAACGCCAACTGGACCAAACGCAGATCAGCGTTTACTGGGCAGGCAGCCCACGGAGCCCCGAGTTCCTTGCAAAAACCGGCGAACTCACCCGTGGCCATTCAGGCCGTTCAAAAGGCAGGCAGCGACTGTAAATCGCTGCCTTCTTGAGAGTGAGTAGGTGGTGCGAAAGGGGGGACTCGAACCCCCAGGACCTTGCTCCGCCTCCGCGTCCTCCGCGTGAGACTGCCGAGCGCCAGCTGTCGAGAGCCGAGCGCGGGCACACCCGATCGAGGGACCTACTGGCCGGGCCCCGTTAGGCGCGGTAAGCTCCGGGCATGACAGTACGCCTCCTCCTGCTCGCCGTTGCGATCGCAGCGGCCGCCTGCCGCACGATGCCCGTGGCCGACACTCGGGCGCGGCCTGACGCTGGCGCTGCGGGCGACCGCCACGCGACGTTCGCCAACCCGCTCAACCTGAGCTACCGGTTCGTGGTGGAGTCGCTGCCGGTGCATCGCACGGCGGCCGACCCGCTCATCACGCTGTTCGGCCACGACTACTATCTGTTCGCGTCGAAGTCGGGCGGGTACTGGCACTCGCCGGACCTTCGCGACTGGACGTTCGTGGTGCCCACCGGATTCGACCTCGAGCCGCCGGCGCCGGCCATCCTCGTGCTCGACGGGCGCATGTACTACACGGCGCACCGGTCGAAGGCGCTGTACACGACCGGGGATCCGCGCACGGGACGGTGGACGAAGGTCGCCGATCTCGCCGACTATCCCGACCCCGCGTTCCTGCTCGACGACGACGGACGCGTCTACCTGTATCACGGCGCGTCGCTCAACGGCGGCATCTCGGTGGTGGAGCTCGACCCGCGCGACGGCTTCAAGGTGATCGCCGGCCCCACGCTGCTCATGCGCGCGAACCACGCCGATCACGGCTGGGAGCGGTCGGGCCCCGACAACCTGGGCGCGGTGATGGCCGAGGGGTTCCGCATTGCGCCGTACATCGAGGCGGCGTGGATGACCAAGCACGACGGCACCTACTACCTCCAGTACTCGGCGCCCGGCACCGTGTGGAAGACGTACGCCGACGGCGTCTACACATCGACGTCGCCGACGAGTGGCTTCACGTACGCGCCGTACAGTCCCTTCTCATACAAGCCGGGCGGCTTCATCGGCAGCGGCGGGCATGCGGCCACCTTTCGCGACAAGCGGGGCAACTACTGGCGCGTGGTCACGATGATCGTCTCGGTGGCGCACAAGTTCGAGCGTCGGTTGGGACTGGTGCCCGCGGGCTTCGACGCCGACGGCGTGATGCGCGCCGACAACTACCTCGGCGACTATCCGCAGTACCTCCCCGGGACGATCGCGACTCCGCTGGGCGGCAACCGTACGGGATGGATGCTCGTGTCCGCCGGCAAGCAGGCCACCGCGTCGTCGACGCTCGACGCGCATCCCGCGGCCAACGCGTTCGACGAGGACGTGCGGACGTGGTGGAGCGCAGCGAGCGGCGCGCGCGGCGAGTGGCTCAGCGTCGACCTCGGGCAGCCGGCGCGCATCGAGGCGGTGCAGATCAACTTCGCCGAGCAGGACGCGCGGGCCCGTGGCCGCAGCGAGCCGCACCATCAGCAGTATGTCGTGGAGCGCTCCGACGACGGCACGCGCTGGTCGATGCTGATCGACCGGAGCCGCAACATCGCGGACGTGCCGCACGACTACGTGGTGCTCGACTCGGCCGTGCGCGCGCGCTACGTGCGGATCACGAACGTGCACACGCCGGCAAGCGGGCGGTTCTCCATCCGCGACCTGCGCGTCTTCGGCCTGGGCGACGGCGCACCGCCCGCGGAAGTGCGCGGCGTCACGGTGCAGCGCGACACGGCCGACACGCGCACCGCCATCGTGCGTTGGAGCCCCTCAGCGGGTGCGACCGCGTACGTCGTCCGCTTCGGCGTCGCGCCCGACAAGCTGTACACCGAGATCCAGGTGGACGACGTGACCTCGCTGAGGACGAACGCGCTGAACCGGGGCGTGCGGTATTACTTCACGGTCGACGCGATCAGCGCCGCCGGCGTCGCACGGGGAACGGCCGCGCTCAGCGCTGAACACGCACCTGCTGGCGCGCTACGACAAGCTGCCCCTGGCCCACTCGGCGGCAGGTGATCACTTCCTTCAGAACGCGCACGCCGTTCGTTGGTCACGTGTTGCGGTCCTTTTGGGCGCTTCGGAACAAATGGGCTGGGTGTCAGGGACGCTCTTTGGAACTGGCTCTTGAGTGCCGCCTGACCGGGGTGGACTGTTAAGGTGGCTTCAGGACGGTGCACCTCCCATCTTCCGCTACAGTCTGGAGAAGTATCTCGGCCGCAGGCTGACCAGTCGGACTGAAGCAGAGGCGGAGGCGGAGAAGCTGCGCGTGGCGATCCGGGACGGGACGTTCGGGATTAAGGTGCCGAGCGCAGCAACCGCGTCGACATTGACGTTCCGGCAGTTCGCCGAAGTGTGGATGGCCCGGCGCGGTTATCAACTGGTACGCGCCAAGGAGAACGACTACCGGCTCGCCAAGCTGTGCAGCTTCATGCTGGAAGCGCCGCCGATCCTGATGGGGGACAAGGAGGCCTGTGCCGTCACTCCGGGCGACATCGAGGCGTTTCGGCATTCCCGTAGGTCAGCAGGGTTGTCCGCCGTCACCGTCAACCACGATCTGAAGCTGCTGAGGAAAATGTTCGCGTGGGGCGTACGCGAGCGCCTTCTGCCCGCGACGCCGTTCAAGGTCGGCACGGAGACGGCGATCAGGCTGGACCCGGAGACGCCCCGCGAGCGTCGCTTTCGGGGAGACGATGACGAAACGAGGCTGCTGAATGCCGCGAATAGTCATCTGCGAGGCCTGATCATCGCCATGCTGGACACCTGCTGCCGCCCCGGGGAGCTGCTCTCCCTGCAGTGGGAGGACGTTGACCTCGCCGCTCGGCAGTTCACGGTGAGAGCGCACAAGGCGAAGACTCGCCGGGATCGCCGGTTGCCCATTTCAGCCCGTCTGAATGCGATCTTGGAGATGCGGAAGCTTGACCCTGCGGGCGATCCGTTGGGGCCGAAGGCATTCGTTTTCGGCAACGCTATCGGTGAGCAGGTTCGTTCGGTGCGGACGGCTTGGAGCAATGCGTGCCGTCGTGCCGGTCTTCACGATCTACATCTCGCAGACCTTCGTCACGAAGCAGCATCCCGATTCGAAGAGGCTGGGGTACCCACGACTTACGTCTCAAAGTTCTTGGGCCACCAGAACCTGACGACAACAACCCGGTACCTGAACACGACGCTGAAGGGGTTGCACCGGGCTATCGACCAACTGGAATCCAGCCGTAACCCGATTCTGTTGCAAGTTCCTTGCAAAAACCGGCGGGCCCGCCCTGCAACCAATCACGCCCTTGAAGGGGTAGACAAGACCCGTAAGTCACTGCCTTCGTAGGATTTAGTAGGTGGTGCGAAAGGGGGGACTCGAACCCCCACGCCCTTGCGGGCGCCAGCCCCTCAAGCTGGTGCGTCTGCCAATTCCGCCACTTTCGCGAGGAGGGTGCAGCCTTCAAGAGGCTGCGCTACAAATCGTCTCTTACTTCGGAGTCTGCGGCGCCGGCGCCTGTGCCGGTGGAACCGGAGCGCTTCGTTCACCGCTCAGCAGTGAGCCGGTGCCGCGGTTGCCCATGATCGCCAGAAACAGGGCTCCGATCATGAACAGAATCCCGAGAACGCTCGTTGCGCGGGTCAGCACGCTGGCTCCCGCGCGGGCGCCGAACGCCGTCTGGCTACCGCCACCGCCGAATGCGCTGGCCATATCGCCGCCCTTGCCCTGCTGCAGCAGTACGACGAGCAGCAGCATCAGGCACGCGAGCACGTACAAGGTCGTGGCCAGGTAGTAAAGCATAACGACGGATTTTAACACGGCACTTCGGCCGAATGCCAATACGGGCGATTCGTCAGGGTTTGTTCCCGGTTTTCGAACCCGTAGACGGATCGACCCTTCCCTCCGCCTTGAGCCACCGCGCCAACGACAGGCCCACGTAAGTGCCGACCATGCCGACGAGTACATCGGTCGGGTCGGGGTTTCGTCGCGGCAGGAACAACTGTCCCGCTTCGATCAAACCAAACAGCGCCCCCGCACTCAGCAGCCAGGCCAGGGTCGTGGACGAAAAAGCCAGCTTGCGGTGCCGCGTCACGAAACCGGCGGCAACTCCCAGCGGGATCGCCAGGGCGAGTTTGGTGAGGAGATTGTTGAGTGCGTTGAGATACGACCCGCCGAGATATCCCGCGAACGGGAGGATCGACAACCGCGCCAGCTTGCGCCGGAGGAGATCATTGTCGATGCTGAAATCATATGGGACCCAGTGGTACGCGCCGAGCACGATACACCACAGGCCGACCACCGCCGCCGCTCGCATCGACATCGTCGCCGGGGGTGACCCTGATGGGGCCAGCACAGCCTCCCGCATCACGCGCGTGCCCATCCACACTCCCACCGCCACGCCGGCAGATCCCAGCATCGCGTCGGCGGTGTCAGCGGAGTGCGACTTGATGAAGACCTGGAGGCCCTCGACGACGATGACGATCGCTGCCCCGACGAGAAAGGCCCCCGGCCAAACGCGGCGTCGACGCGCCTGCATGATTGACACGCCGAGCAGCCCAAGCGGAATGGCGCTGAGCGTTTCCGCCACCACGTCCCAGATCCGCCGTGGCCACGACAGATCATGACCAAATGGGACGAGCGAGATCCGTTTCGTTCGCACCCGTGCCGCCAGATCACCGAGGTCGACGGTGATGTCGAAGGGGGCGAGGTTCACGAACATCCAGGCGGCCGCCACGGCGACGAGCAGGCGCGCGAGCCGGTCCTGGTGAGCGGCCGACAGCGCTTCGCGGATCCAGTT